>JAPUJS010000199.1 GCA_027296045.1 bacterium
GTGCCCCAACCGACACCATCACCTTTCGCTGGCTGATAGACGCCCTGCAAGACACCACCCTGGTCCTTCGGCTGGAGGCAGATCTGATAAGCGGCCGAACCCTGGAGGACCGGGTCGAAGTCGCTGCCAGAAAAAACCTGCCTGTCGTATCCGGGCTTGCATTCGGCCCCGTCCTCAACGGCCCCCGACTCACCTATGAAATCAATTGGATCACCGACCAACCCACCGAAGGCAGTGTCGTCTACCGACCCGTTGGCGCCCTCCAGGAAGAACTTCTGTATTCAGATTTTATACATACCGTCCACAAACTCATCTTGCCCGAACGCCTGCCTGCCGGCCCGCTCATCTTTCAAACCCGCTCGCGAAACACAGGCGGCCTGACCACAATCTCCCCACTGGAAACCTTCATCTACGTCCCGCTCCGGGTTCCGCAAAACGGGTTTCAAGAACGCGCAACCCTGCCCGATGGGTTCCTGGTAGATCGAGCAACCGACTTCAACCGGGATGGCCGTCTTGAAATCGTTTTGATGCCCTATGTAGAAGGCCGGCCCTTCAACCCGATTGAAGTGTACGAACGCCAGGATACAGGCGCTTTTCAGCGCGTCTATGAAAGCACTATTTCCTTCCTTCCCTGGAGCGTGGGCGATATCGACGCCGATGGACGGACCGACCTTGTGGGCTCGGAATTCAGCCGCCTGTTCCTGTTTTCCGGCGATGATCGCAACCCCTTTCCTTCCCAACAACGTCTGAACCATCCCGTTACCTGGGGCGGCGAAATCGCCGATATCGACGGGGACGGCCAAAATGAAATCCTGGCGCGTTCCGGGGGCGAAAAAGGCATCCGCATCCTCAAACGCCAACCCGACGGCACCATTTCCGAAATCGCATTTTTGCCCGACTCCACAACCGGCCCCGGAGACCCCGGCCCCCGCTTTGTCATCGCCGACTTTGACGGCGACGGCCTGTCCGAAATCCTCGCAGGCGACTCAGACGGTGACCTCTGGATCACCGAATATGACGGTGTGGGTGCCTATCTCCAAACCTGGCAAAATGAAGGAAACGACAACACAGACGTACGCTGGGTCGGCGGCGGGGTGGACCTGGATGGAGACGGCCAGATCGAATTTGTCGCCGCTCGTGCGCTTTCCGACGGCGACGATCCCCTCAACGGAACCTGGAGCCTGGAAATCTACAGCACCACAGGCCCCAACACCTATGCCCTCGAATGGGCCTCCCGGTTCTCCGGTGTTCAAACCACCGGCAACGGGATTGCCGTGGGCGACCTGGACGCCGACGGCAATCCCGACCTGGCCGTCACACTCTTGCCCGACCTCTACATCATCCGGTCAGACGCCCCCAATGTCTACCGCCCCATCTGGCACGCCGATATCGGTTTGACACACCGCCCCCTCATTGCCGATCTGGACAACAACGGCTTGCCCGAGATTGTCTTCAACCAGGAAGGGGCCGTTCGCATTTTCGAAAGAACCCTCCCCCCACAAACGGTTCTCTCGCCCCAGATTCTCCGTGCTCGGCCCCTGGATACCCGATCTGCCGAAATCGACTGGATGCAAACGCCCGAAGCACCCACCTATCGTCTCTACAGGGGGGTAAACGGTGCGCCTCTGGAGCTTCTTGCCGACGGCCTTGCCCGAACCATTTTTATCGACACCACCCTGGTAGAGGGCCAAACCTACCGCTATCAGGTTGCAGCAGTCTTGCCCGACAACACCGAGATCCGCTCTGACATCGCAACCGTTCTACCCAACCAGCCGCCCGAACTCAGCCAGGTCCAGCCTCTGAACACCACCCAGCTTGCGCTGACCTTTAGCGAACCGATGGGGGCCGAATCCACACGTCCCGAAAACTACTCTGTGCTGCCCGGTCTGGGCGCGCTCACCTCCGTGATTCGAGACCGGGAAGACCACCGCATTGTGCTCACTTTTGCCGGCACCTTCGACCCGCAAACAACCTATACCCTCCACCTCCGAAACCTCGCAGACGCTTCAGGCGTCCTCCTCCCCACTCGTTTCAATCGCGCCCGGTTTTCCCTCAATCCCGCAGACCCAGACCGGATCCGACAGGCAGATTTTGACGACAACGGCACAGTAGGATTCTCCGACTTCCTGCTCTTTGCTGGTGCATTCGGCTCCACCAGCACCCTGTTTGACCTGGACGGAGATCAGACGGTTGGATTTTCAGACTTCCTGATCTTTGCCTCGGTCTTCGGCCGCCAGGTGGAGGCATAACCTCCCTTGAAATCGGTTGACACTGCATCCTCCAAATCGTACTATAGACAAATCTGAAACAACACCAGAACGGCAGAAAAACGGAGTGAACGGGTGGGTAAGTCAACCTATACCATTCGGCGATCCAGTCGCACAATGACCCTGCACAACGCCGACTGTATCACCGGTATGCGGGAGCAAATCCGCAACGGGTCCATCGACCTGATCGTCACCTCGCCCCCCTATAATCTCGGCACGCGATATACATCCTACAAAGACGACATACCCCGCCTGGACTACCTGGACTGGATCGAAGGATGGGCCGGGGCAGTCGATCAAGTCCTTTCCGATTCTGGCTCGCTTTTTCTCAACATCGGTGCCAAACCGTCCGACCCCACCGTGCCCTTCCAGGTGCTTTCCCGGATGCAGAAATACTTTTGTCTGCAAAACGTCATTCACTGGGTCAAATCCATCGCCATCCAGCAAGAAGATATCGGGAATTATCCCACCATCACCGGCAATATTGCCGTGGGGCACTTCAAGCCCATCAACAGCCCCCGTTTTCTAAACGACTGCCACGAATACATTTTCCACCTCACAAAAAGTCAGAATGTCCAACTCGATCGCCTGTCCATTGGGGTAGAATACCAGGACAAATCCAATGTCAAGCGATGGAAATCCGGACAGGATCGCCGGTGTCGAGGCAATACCTGGTTTGTGCCCTATAAAACCATCAGCCGCCGGGCCGCCCAGCGCCCCCATCCGGCCACATTCCCGGTTAAAATTCCCAAAATGTGTATCCAGCTCCACGGGGTCGATCGGGTCAAGCGCGTCCTCGATCCCTTTCTGGGAATCGGGACCACCGCCATGGCCTGTATCGAACTGGGCATCAACTGCGTTGGCTACGAGATAGACCCCGTCTATTTTCAGGAAGCCTGCCGGATGGTCAAACTCTACGAACCCGAACCCATTCAGGAAACCATTCCCAACACCGTTTAATTTTTGCGAGCCACGGATCTTAAGTTCGGAGGACCCGTTCCGCTGCCCCGAGCAAGCGGGCAATCCGCGACTCGCCTTTTTCGTCAACTTCAAATTGCTCCCCTATAAGCTTTGCCCTCGCCCCATCTTTCCCCTGGACGACAACGTCACGTTCTCGCCAGACCAATAAGCCTGTCTGCACCCCAACAACCATCCAGACCGATTGAGGAAAGAAGATGGACTGGAAAGCAAAATACGGCCCCTGGGCCCTCGTCACAGGCGCTTCAGTCGGCCTCGGTGCCGACTTCGTCCGGCAGTTGGCTGCCAAAGGTCTCAACATCGTCCTGGTGGCCCGCCGCCAGGGTCGGATGGAAACCCTTGCCCAGGAGGTTCAGAATGCCCACGGGATTCAAACCCGCATTATTGCCGCCGACCTCACGTCCGAAGGCGCCTGTCAGCAGGTCATCGATCAAACCAGCGACCTTGAAGTCGGCCTCCTGGTCAACAACGCCGGCTTTGGTATGTCGGGAGAATACCATACCCTGGACGCCGACCACCAGGTCAAGATGACCGTGCTCAACTGCGTCGTCCCCGTCCTTCTAACCAATCACTACTTGCCCCCGATGCTCGAACGGGGGCGGGGCGGCATGATCTTCCTCGCATCGATTGCAGCCTATCAACCCACACCCACCTTTTCAACCTACGGGGCCACCAAAGCCTTCAACCTCATGCTCGGCGAATCCCTCTGGCGGGAATACCGAAAACAGGGGGTCGATTGCCTTGCCCTCTCGCCCGGCTACACCCAGACCGAATTTGCCGATGTGGCAAAAATGCAAGGCGCCGGGGGCCTGCGGGTTGCCAAATCGGAAAACCTGGTTGCCTGGGGATTGAAAAAATTGGGCAAAAAAGGCTCCACTATCCACGGCTTGTTGAATTTCATCCTGGCCTTTTCCGTCCGAACCGGCCCCAGACGCCTCATCAACGCCATCTCCTATGTCATGCTGAGAAGACGGTCAAAAACCGCCTGAAATGTTGCGTTCACAACCAAACTGTATGTCAAATCAACCAATCTTCAAACTCCCTGAAAACAACCATACAGCCATCTCTTTTTTTATCCTTGCATCTGTCATCACACTGGTGGCATACGGGAATCTTTATACACACAATTTTTGGGACGGCTGGGACGATTTGCACATCCTTGCCGACCTGAAAATCATGGCCCAAAACCCCGCCCATATGGTTTCGGCCGAAAAGAACTATCAGGAAATACGGCCCCCGGTCGATGTGGTTTTTCTGGCGGGATATCTGCTGTGGAAAGATTCTGCCGCCGGATTTCACGTACTGCAAATTTCCCTGCACCTTCTCGCCACCCTCCTTTTTGTCCATACCCTCAAATCCCTCGATGTCGATTTGGAACTCCGTCTCTGTTCTGCCTTGCTCTTCCTCATCAACCCCGTCCACTTCCGCTCGTTGCACTGGATCACAGCGATCAACTATAATCTGGCCCTGATTTTTTCACTCGGGGTGGTCATTGCCTTTTCCAGGCGTATCCAGAACCCCAAGCCCTCCTGGCCGGTTGCCGAAATCCTCGCGCTTTCTCTGGCCATTTTTTCACACCCTTCTGCCGCCTCGGTCGTGCTCTTTTGTCTGTATTGGGCCTGGCGAAAAGAGCAAACCCTCAAACAGACGGTTCGCCTGAGCCTTCCCATCTTAATCGCAGCCCCCATTTTAGCAGGAAGCGCCTATCTGGTCTCTCCAGGCGCAGCCGAGGTCGAAGGAGCAGTCGCTGTCCTGGATGTATTTCGCCCCATCCAGAATCTGTTCTGGTATTTCGGTCGGTTGGTGACATCCTCCCTGTGGCTCTCTCGCCCGGTCACGAGCAGCCAGCCTTTTTTGTGGGAAATGGGCGTGGGTGTCCTGGTCCTTGCCGGAATCTGCCTGCTCTACCAACGCCGACACTTTCCGGCGGCCGACTGGGGCGTCTGGGCGCTGGTCTCCATCTTACCCTTTCTCAACAATTCCCCCAACAGACTGGCCTTCGGACCCTCCCGACAACTCTATTTTGCATCCATCGGTTCATCGCTTGTATTTGTATGGGCATTTAGACACCTGATTCAAAACACAGACCGGCTCCCTCAAAAGGCCAAACAGCTTGCATTTTTAAGCCTGCTGCTGCTCATCACAACCTGCAGCGTCATTTCCTTAAAACGGGCCGAAGCCCTGTCCTTATACTTTGCCGCCAGAGGATACGATTTTCAACGCGTTACAGATACGGCATCACACCTGTATGAAAGGGCGTTCCAACGTGCTCCAGACCTGGTCCCGGAAGACATGTATTTCCGCCTCGCCAATCTGGGGTTTGCCCGGGGACAATCTTACGAACAGACCCTCAAATACGCCCTTCAGACAACCTCAAATCCGCCACAAATTCACATGCTCCTGGGGGTCACAACGATGATGGCCGCCACGCCCGAGGCCATCCAGCAAGGGGAGCAACAGATCCAGAAATCGCTTTCCACAGCCCGCAATTCCGACCGGCTGAAACAGGATACGGCAACATCGTTACTCAACCTCGGAACCTATTATCATCTGTCCGGACAGTTTCAACATGCAATCGAATTTTATAGAAAATCCTTGAAACACAAACCGGAATACCCCGAGGCCCTGTTCAGCCTGGGAGATGCACTTTATAAACAAGGATATGTAAACGAGGCCGTTCGGGTGCTACAATACACGGTCGAGCAAGCCCCCGATCACGTACGGGCGCGACAAAACTTAGGGGGCATTTTTCTGAAATTGGGCAGATTGGAAGAAGCCCAGTACGTATTGGAATCGGCCCTCCGGATCGATCCCAGGGCCGTCGATGTTTACATCAATCTGGGAATTGCGCACTTCAGGCAGGGTCAGGAAGGAGAAGCCATCGTTGCCTTCCGAAAGGTAGTCGACCTTGCCCCCGACAATTGGGAAGCCCATCTCAGCCTCGGGCAGATTTATGAAAAACTGGGGCGCAAGCAAACCGCGGCCGAGGCCTATCGAAAAGCCCTTTCTCTGAACCCGTCCAGCACCTTTGCCCGCAACAAACTTCAATCCCTAAACCCACAACCATAACATCAGGCTGCCATGAACCAACTCATCTGTACTTCCTGTGATGCGACCTTCCCTTTTTTGGACCCCCGTTGGGAATGCGACGGCGCACTCCTGGACCTCGAGTTTGATGCCCAGATCCGTATAGACGATCTGAAAAACCGAAAACACACCATGTGGCGCTATCGAGAAGCACTGCCAATCAAACACGACCAGAACGTCGTCTCCTTCGATGAGGGATGTACCCCCCTGACAGAAATCCGGGTTGACGGGAGGCCCTGTCTTGTGAAACAGGAGCACCTCTTCCCCACCGGCTCCTACAAAGACCGGGGGGCCTCTGTATTAATCAGCCGGGCAAAAGAACTGGGCGTCACAAAAATGGTCGAAGATTCCTCGGGTAATGCCGGGGCAGCCGTTGCAGCCTATGCCGCCAGGGCGAATATCTCCTGCGACATCTACGTGCCGGACTCGACATCCCCTGCCAAACTCGCCCAAATTCAGATGTATGGTGCCACCTTGCACAAAATTCCCGGCTCTCGGGAAGACACCGCCCGGGCCACCCTAAAAGCGGCCCAACACCATTTCTATGCCAGCCACGTCTGGAATCCATTCTTCTTTCAGGGAACCAAGACCTATGCCTATGAAATCTGGGAGCAACTCGGGTATCAAGCCCCCGACACCCTCGTAATTCCCACCGGAAACGGCACACTGATCATCGGAGCCTATATCGGGTTTTCGGACTTGCTCAAACTGGGCCACATCCAGCATCTTCCCCGCTTCATCGCGGTCCAATCTGCCCATTGTGCCCCGCTTGATCGGATGTTTAGAGAAAATCTGAACATCCTGCCCAAAATCCAAACCGAAGATACCATTGCCGAAGGCATTGCAATTGCCGAACCCCAACGCGCATCTCAAATTGTAGACATTGTTCGCAAAACCCACGGCCAAATTCTCACGGTTACAGACTCGGACACCGAACAAGCCCTCCTGGACATGTGCAGACAGGGCTGGTATATAGAGCCCACTTCCGCAACCGCGATTGCAGCCTTCCAAAAGATGTCCGTCCAGGAAGACGAGGTTGTCGTCCTCCCTCTGACGGGTCATGGATTAAAATCCACTGAAAAAATGCTCAAACTAGCCCAACAGACCTGAATCTCTCGAAAATGCTCTGGAAAGACAATGAACAACGATCCAGAGATCATCACCTGACCTGGAAATCCGATTCTTTACTCGCCTAAACCGAAAGGAAGCAACCATGTCAAATCCCCATTCCCTCTTGATCTACCTGGCCGGCCACATCCACGGCGGCTGGCGAGACCATGTCCGAGAATTGTGCAAAGCCAGGGGCCTGGACATCACCTTTAAAGGCCCCTGCGAAAACCACAGCCTGAGCGATGACATCGGCGTCCAGGTCCGCGGCCTTTCAGACGGCGATGTCGGCAACGGCTATTTCCCCCGCGTGAAAGACGACCTGGGCGGTCGGGTCAACAACCTGCGCACACGCCTCTGGATTGCCAAATGCGACCTCCTGATCGCCTTCTTCGACGAAGAACACAAAAACTACCGGCAGTGGAACACCTCCAGCGATATTGCCGAAGCCAATCTCTACAACAAACCCGTCATTGTCGTTCATAGTCCCGGCTTCCGCCACTCACTCAAAGAACTCGACGGTCGCGCAGACGTCGTCGTCGACTCCCTCGAACAGGCCGTTGAAACCCTCACCTATATTTGTGGAGACTGAGAAAGTCCGGGTTTCGAGTGACCCCCAACCCGAAACGAGAGGCCGTCTCATACATCCAGCATCACATCCAAAGTTTGAAACCCATGAAAACCATTTGCGTCTACTGTGCATCCAGCAACAAATGTGACCCCGTCTATTTTGACGCCGCCGACCGCCTGGGCAAGCACCTGGCTCAAAACAAAATCCACATCCTGTATGGAGGAGGTGCCACAGGCTTGATGGGTCGCCTGGCCGACAGTGCCCTATCGGCAGGCGGCACCGTCACCGGCGTCCTGCCCAATTTCATGGAGGAGGTCGAATGGGGCCACAAAGGCCTTACCGATCTGATCCTGGTTGACGATATCCACCATCGCAAACGCACAATGCTCGAACAATCCGATGCCGTCGTCGCCCTGCCCGGCGGATCCGGCACCCTCGAGGAACTCCTAGAGGCCATCACCTGGAGGCGCCTGGGACTCTACACAAACCCCATTGCGATTGTGAACACAAAAAACTTCTACGATCCTCTGCAAACCCTGCTCAAAAGCTGCATCGAAGAACGCTTCATGAACGCCCACCACATAGACCTCTGGACCTTCGTTGATACTCCCGAAGACGTCCTGCCGGCCCTCCAGTCAACCCCTCCCGGCTCCGACAACGCCATTGCCTCGGCGGCAGTACAATAAAGAAGCAGGGACACAAAATCTGTGTCCCCTCCATATCATTTCCCACGTCTTTTGCTTTAAGTCCCCATCATCGACGCCAAAAACGAATCTGCGTCTCCCAACTCCCCCTGTCCCACTTCGACCAATTTCCCACAGGGCACACCCGATTCACCCTGCAGCCTGCATTGTCTATTTTTTGCCACACCCTATTGGAGGGAAGAGCATTCTCTTTAGAAATAGGATAGCCAAGACCACAAATCAAGCCAAATTTAATCCGGTTTGAAAACAATTTCGCCCGGCCAAAGCGCTTGACAAAAAAGACCTCACATCCTATACTATGCTACCTATCTTACGATGGAATATTTACTTACCTTGCAAAAAATCTTTCACTGAAGACAAGAAGCCACGGTCATGAAGGTCAAATTCTGGGGGGTTAGAGGTTCGATTCCCACGCCAATCTCGCCCCAAAATCTCGAAGAGAAACTCATTGCCTTGCTCGTAGGCAGCCAGGGACACGATGTCTCAAGCCCGGGAGCCGCCCGAGCCTACCTCCAGTCTCTTCCCATCTTTCGCCAAAATACGGTTGGGGGGAACACCTCCTGCGTGGAAGTCCACGCCGGTGAAGATCGCCTCATTATCGACGCAGGATCGGGCTTAAAAGAACTCGGTTGGTCCCTCATGAACGAGGCATTTGGACGCGGCAAAGGCAAAGCCGATATCCTCATAAGCCACACCCATTGGGACCATATTATGGGATTTCCGTTTTTTACACCGGCCTATGTTCCGGGCAACAAACTCACTATTTACGGCGTACACCCATCGCTGAAACAACGATTCAAACGCCAGCACCACGACCACAACTTCCCCGTTCCCTTTGAAGCCATGGGTGCCGATATTCAATTTCGCAAACTCGCCCCCAACAAAAAAAGGCGCATTGGCCCCTTCCAGATCGAACCCTTTCTCCTGGTTCACCCAGGAGACGCATACGCCTTCCGGATCGAACACAACGGACGCGTGTTCGTTTATGCCAGCGACGGCTCCTACAACGACCCATCGCCCCAGAACATGCAAAAATATTTCGACTTCTATCGGAATGCCGAAGTCCTGGTCTTTGACGCCCACTTCGACCTGATCGAATCGTTTGAGAAAAGCGACTGGGGCCACAGCACCTCATTTCTAGGCGTGGACATCGCGCTCCATGCCGACATCAAACGG
Organism: bacterium; assembly: GCA_027296045.1. GTDB lineage: Bacteria > Latescibacterota > UBA2968 > UBA2968 > UBA2968 > JAPUJS01. The sequence goes on from JAPUJS010000199.1 coordinate 9,891, forward strand.
CTGGTCCTCTTCCACCACAACCCGGCAAGCAACGACACCCGCATCGAAAAACTCCTCGATAGCACCCAGCGCTATCTGAACCATGTGGCCCCCAACACCGATTTGGAACTTCAAATCGCCCACGAAGGCCTGGAACTCACGCTTTAAGCCCTTCCCTTCCACATCCCCCGTTCCGATATCTGGAACTTCTTTTAAACCCGCCACACCTTCTCCCAACCTTCTACTTCACACCCCGAAATATACTCGCTCAAAACCCGCATCACCTCTGCTTGGGGTCCTGTCCGTTCCATGTCCACCACATTTACCCGATCTTGCTGCGACACCACCCAGCTTTTCAAAATCTCCCAGGAGGCCCGGTCTCCTTCCTTAAGTAGGAGCGCTTCCGATTCGAAAAACAATCGCACAACCTGTCGGGACACCCCTTGCCAGTCGGATAAATCCTGACGGACCCGCACCTGCTCGATGGGAAATCCTGCACGCACACAAAACAATTCGACACTGTCGGGGTCAGCCGATGGCAAGATCAATACAAAATTCTGTCGGGAGCCCAAATCCGCTTGCCGTTCATGAACAGCCACCTGGGTGTTGAATTCAGGCTCACACAGCCGGATGAGTTCAGACTCTAAAATCAACGCCTCCAACTCCGATCCCACCATTTCCACCTCCATCGACCAGATGCGATCCAAAATCTGTTGCGTCTTTTCCGGCCTTTCCGATCTCCTGGCAAAATAGTGGCCGACTCGCTCCCGTAAATTCACGGCCTTGCCCACATAAATGACCTGCCCCTTCCGATCGCGCATCACATAAACCCCCGGTGTTTGGGGCAGGTCTTTCAGAAAATCGGCGTCAAAAGCGTAGGACTCGAATCGCACCGGACTCGAATCGGGATAGAGATCCGAGATAACCGAATCGACCGACGTTTGCCCCTCCTTTTCACACCATTCCAGAAGCTGTAGCAAGACCTCGGCTTGCAAACTCGCCTCAGCTTCGGCATTTCGGTCTGCCAAAAAGGTGAGCCCAAGTGCCTCGGCAAGATCATCCAAGGAAGGCAAGGCACGATCGGGAAATCGCCTGCGACCCAATCGGTGCAGACAGATTCCCTCGGACATGATCGGTCGCCCGAGTAGAAACCGTGTTAATTCGTTAAAAGAACGCACCAGCCGCGGCAACCGAAATGCGACCGGGATTCCGCCTTCCAGAAAAGTGGAAAACGCCGACAAGACCTTTTCCGATTCCGGCTCGCCTTCTCCAATCACGGCTCCAGGAAAAGCAGTCTCCGGCCCCTCCATCTGCACCCGCCTGCCCGCCAACTCAAAATGGGCCGTGAGATCATCATCCACATCGGGGGGCACTTCTCCAAATCCCAGTGTCACAAAAGTGGCTGCTCGAAGAGGTGTTTCCGAAGCCTGTAAGGACCAGCCCCCGTTGGCGTCCAAAACAAACTGGGGGTCATCCTCAACGGCCGCTTTCACAATCTTTTCTGCCACCAGTCCCTTCGCTCCCTGAAGTCTCAGAACAACAGCGACAATTTCCTCCGAGGGCACTCCTTCTGTCCGGTCTGCCAAAAATGAATACACCCGCTCTTTCATCACCACTCCCAAACAGCGAAAGAAAAGAGGAGATCCCCTCGTCCCATCGATGTCTACAGTCAATGGTTTCATCCGATTTTGCTTGATTCTTTACGGGTGCTTACCCGATTTTTTGGATGTCTCCTGATAGCCAACCTGGATCAATTTTTTCAGGGCAACGATTTCTTCGTCCATCGCATCCAGCTTCTCATTTTGCAACAACACCAGATCCGCATAGATTTGTGCCCGTTCTTCTTGGTTTAAAATCGTCTGGCGAAGATCTTCCACCTTTTTCAACAACGCCTCCGGAGACTCCCCGGTCGGCAACCGGGGCCTGCCATCACCACGTTGACCAAATGCCACAAACTGTTGTTGCAGCGCCTCGTCCATTTCCGCCCGTTTCCGTTCGGCCTCTTCGATGGCACGCAGCAAAGGACGTTTTTCCACAGCATATTTCAACACCGTGTCAAAGCCATCGTCCTTATTTCGCCGCTGGAAAACAGGCCGGTCCATTCTAGAAGCCTGTCTGCGCCTGTAAAATATCAGCCCCAACACCACCAGAAAGACAACCGACCCGGCCGCCAATCCAGGCAGCAAATAGGCCATGTCGATTCCAGCTCCCTCCAAAACCGCTTCTTCCAATGGGTCTTCAATCGCTTCGCCTTCCGCTTGCGCCATCGCACCTGCCTGGATTTTCAAAATCTCGTCAATATAAAACTGGGCTTCGCTTCGATTGCCCGCCGAGAGCGCCTTCCGAAAATGAACCAGGGCGGCATCCAGATCCTCTTTTTGGTGCAACAATCGGGCCAGGTCATAATGAATTGCGCCATCATTCGGTTTTTGTTCCAGAGCTTTTTGAAACGCTTCAACCGCCTCGTCCACCCGTTTTTCCGCCACCAGTGCCTGCCCCTTTCGATAATAATCCACCGGAGGGGCTTGGGGCTCCGGCTTGGGCGGTTCTTTCGGTTCAGGCACCGTCTTGGCCCGCTGCCCCTCTTTTTCAGGAGGCGAAAGCGGACGCCGAATCACCAGATTTTTGTGCACCCAACCCCGATTTCCACTGGGTAGCAACACCTGATACCAGGAATTGCGCTCACGGATCAAAGACAGCATCTGACCCCGGGACAATTGCACCACAATAGATGCTGCCGTACTGGGGCTCTTGCGCACACGAACCCCTCTGCCTTTCACTTCCAACAGATCCCGGGCCGTTTCTTCTTTTACATAATCGCCGTGAACCCAGGCTTCCTCCCCCCCAGGCAAAATGACGTGGTACCATACCCCGCGCTTCCCGATTCGTTTCATCAGAGTTCCCAATACAACCCGTTTTATCAGGGTATTTGGCCTTGTTCGTGGTTCCGACCGGGCATTTACTCCAATTTCGCTGATCACCCTTACCGCAGGATCGAGGTGCTTCAGCTGGGCTTCTGCAATCCCAGAAAGCAAGCTCAGAATCACACACCAGGTCATCCAGATTGTGTACCATCGTACATTTTTCATAACAACCACCCTCACTTATTCATCCAAACAGACGGGTTTTGCGATCACACCCACCCATTCTCCGTCCAGATGCACGGATTCTACTGAAAAACCGACCTGGTGAACGGCCTCTAGAAAATCGCCCTGCTCCCGCTCCAAAATACCCCCCAGAATCAAACACCCCGTCCGCGCAAGCCGATCCTTGAATCCCGGTAGCAGGGGCTTCAACAAACTGCTGATCATGTTGGCCACAATCAGGTCAAAAAACCCATCCACCTGATCCAACGATCCGGGAATCAGTTCAACCGTCTCGTTCACCCCGTTCAAAACCAAATTTTCGCGGGCATTTTCAATCGCCTGCGCATCAATATCCACCCCCGTCACCCTTCCGGCACCCAGTTTGGCAGCCGCAATGCTCAAAATGCCCGATCCGGTGCCCACATCCAATACCCGGGCACCGGGTTTCAACTGTGCCTCCACCCCCCGAAGGGCCATCCGAGTCGTTTCGTGGTGGCCTGTCCCAAAAGCCATTTTGGGCTCAATAACAATGGTAAATCCACCCTCCGGGTCTGGTACTTGCTGCCAGGGCGGACAAATCGCGATTCGGGCAGAAGGAAAAATGGGCGTAAACGAAGCCTGCCAGGCCGTTGTCCAATCCTCATCTGGAACATCCGATAGGTGGATTTCACCAACCAGAGGAGCCAGATGGGTTTTTACAGCCTCAGGAGATATGGAGATGGGAAAATAGGCCGTGAGTTGGACGAGGGAGGAGGGAGCATCATCATCGACCTGAACCCCACTGCAGCCCAGGTCAAACAATTGGCCGGACACGGCATCCGACATCGATTCGGATACAGACAGGTTGACTTGATACCACTGGGCCAAATCATCCTAACCTTAAATTATTGATTCATAAACATTTAAAAAATACAATCTCTACCAAATATACGTCTACAAGACCGATTTGTCAATTTGATCTATTCCACAAAAAAAGTGACCCATTCCGGGGGGAATGGATCACTTATGGCCGGCATCCTTGCACATAAATCCACGTCCTGTGTGGCATCGGCGATCGAGGGGTTCCGGAAAAGGAAAAGAATCACCAATTACCATTATATATATCGTCACACTTCTTAGCATCATTATATTTTTTTAAAAAATCAGGATTGTCCCCACCCCTACCACGAATGCGTATGATGTCCCTGCCCGGGAAACCAGATCTGGTCTACAAAAAAGGAGAGTAAAACCCCAAGTGCATGGCCTACCAGCAGGCCCAGGAAAAAAGGCCGCGAACGCCGATAAAGCTCAACCCCACCTATTTTTAAAATAACGGTTTTGATGCCCCAGGCCACAAAAATGGAAAACATGGAATGCACCGCATGCGTGGGCGGCACAACCATCCCGATAGGTGCCAGGGGCCACCAGGTAAACCGGTAGCGCATCAAGCTGACCACCGCAAAAATGCCGCTGCCCAAAAGCAAGAACAAATACCGTTGCTGTTCCCACTTTTCCTCCCCTTTCAAGGCTTTGACCAGCCCATCGTAGGTTCGTGGAGGGTAACGTGTGAAGGGAAAATCGTTGAAAT
>JAPUJS010000002.1 GCA_027296045.1 bacterium
GGATTTTGGCGGGTATTTTGATAAGGGACAGAATAATACCCACTTCAGACCAATTTTCCCCGCGCAGAGAAAGCGGAAGGTACGGATAGATATAGGGTAGAATCGTATCGCAACTTCATAAGGGCACGCTGAGGCGTGCCCTTATGAATATTGGTGCAGGATGTTTCAATCGATGTTAAAATTCCTGATAGCGCAGATGCCGGTTGTCCACAATCTCGGCGCTTTCCCGTACATCTGTAAACCAGGCGGACAGGACTTCGGTGCGTTTTTGAGAGAGGAGCTGCTGAGAAAGTATGGGCTTTTGTGCCTCAAAGGTCGATTCGTCTACGGGTTGTTTTTCCAGAACCTGAAGGACATAGGCCCCCCGATCGGTCGTGATCAGGCCGCTGGTCTTGCCTAATTCGGTTCGGAAGGCGGTGCCGGTAAAGCTGTTGCGGCTGCCGACTCCGGACACGAAGTCATTGCGGGTGAACGGTTCTGGCTCGTTGTATTTGAGGCCGGCGGCTTTTGCGGTTTCTTTGAGAGACTTGCCCGATTGAATCTGGCTGATGACCGGGGCCATTCGCGTGGCGGCCACGTCAATTTTTTTCTGCTGTTTGACGCGAGAGACGATCTGGTTTTTGACTTCCTCCAGAGGCCGCGGTCCTTCGGGGCGAGATTCTAAGAGGGCGAAGATGTAGATGCTCTGATCGGTTTCGTAGGACGACGACAAATCGCCCGGATCGGAGTGCAGGAAAAAGTTGACCAGGCCGGATGTGCGGTTGCCCAGGAGCGGAAAGAAGCTGCCGGCCGTGATGAATCCGGTATCGTTGGCCTGGAGATTTTTTTGGTTGACTGCTGCGTCAAAACCGTTTTGTTCGGCGTTTTCCAGAAATTCCTCGGCGGCGATCTGGAGGCTGTCCATGGTACCCCGGCCGGGTTTGACCTCGAGGAGGATGTGACGGGCCTTGATCTGGAGGCTGTCGGCCGCGCCTTTGGTGGAATCCACTTTGATAATGTGCCACCCGAACTGGGTGCGAACGGGTTCGGAAATCTGACCGGGTTGGAGCGCAAAGGTGGCATCTTCGAAGGGCTTGGCCATTCGCCCCCGACCGAAGAAGCCCAGGTCACCGCCCCGGGGGGCACTGGGGCCGTCGGAGTAGTCTCTGGCCAGTTCGGCAAAATCGTCGACGCCTTCTCTGGCTTCTGCAAGGATGCGACGGATTTCGGCCAGGGTTTGTTCTTCGTCTCTGGGAGTGGGTTCTTTGGGATAGGAGATGTATCTGGCTTTGATGGCCGCGTCTTGATGGAAATCGTCTTTGTTTTGATCGTAGTAGGCCTGGATATCGCTGTCGGTAACCGAGACCAGAGAATCTGCAATCGTATTCGCTTCGATGCCTGCATAGGCGACTTTGACTTTTTCGTTTTGGCCCAGGAAGGCGTCCCGGATTTCGTTGTCGGTGACCCGGACCGATCCGGCAACGTAGTTTTCGAGTTTTTGGGAGAGCAGCATCTGACGGGCATTGCTTTCGGCAAACAGGACAAACTGTTTCATCTGGGGGTCGCTATAGGTGCTGGGATTGTCCAGGAAGGCCGTGTATTTGGCCATGTCGAACTGGCCTTCGGTCTGGAAAATCTCCTGGTTTTGAATCCATTCGGCCGGCTGGTTCCGATTGAAGAAGTTGACTTCGTTGTCGGAGACGCCAATGCCGTATTTTTCGATTTGCTGGGCAACCAGGGTCTGGCTGACGATGCGATTCCAGGTTGGTCCGATCAATTGCGCGATCTCCGGTTCGTTATTGCCGGAGGCTTTGGCCTGCTGGTAGTCGTTTCTGAGTTCCTGGTCAAAGCGATCGTGAGAGATCTCGACACCGTTGATGCTTCCAATCGCATCGTCGGCCGTGAACCTCCGACTGCTGAAATCGGCGCCCCATTCCAGGACAATGAGCCCCACGAAGGCGACTGCGACAATCATCATGAGGACTTTTACAAAAGTGGCACTGCGCATGTGGGAAAGCATGATTCGATATTCCTCCGGGACTCCGGTTGGAAAAAATTAAAAAGGATTCGTCAACGAGGTGATTCTTTGGGGTTCAACATGAACCCGTTCTTCAATCCTAATAATCTATTGTAACAGCCCCATACAGGCAAGTTTTTTTTGGTTCTAAGTGCAGAAAAATGGGCTTTTTATATACATTCTGAAGGTTTTTGACCTTTGACTTGACGGGTCAAGGTAAAAAGCCTATACTGAGCAAAGCGCATCGTGTCATGTCCTGCGATGCGCTTTGTAACAGGAACACAGGAAACCGTGGAGTCCCGGTGATGGTCAAATGGATTATCATTCAAATAATGGTTTGTCTGCTTGGTCCTGTTCTGGCCAGCGCTCAGGAGGGGTATGCGTGGCCGATGAAGGCGAAGCCGGCGTTGACGTCCACATTTGGAGAATATCGGCAGGGTGGGCGGCTTCATGCGGCCATCGATTTGAAGACGTGGGGGAAAGAGGGGTTTCCGGTGGTGGCTGTGGATGATGGGTATGTCTGGCGGGTCAGGACTTCTCCCTGGGGATTCGGTCGGGCGGTGTATATCAAGCTCCGGGATGGTCGGTTTGCCGTGTATGCACACCTTTCGGGGTTTTCGGAACAAATCAAACCGTTTGTTGAAGCAGAGCAGGAGCGGCGAGAAACGTATAGCGTCAATATGTTTTTTCAGGAGGGTCAAATTCCAGTTCGACGCGGGGAAACGGTGGGGTTTTCGGGCAGTACGGGCATTGGGGTGCCCCACATGCATTTTGAGATCCGCGATGCAAAGAACCGGCCGATGAATCCGCTGAAGCAAGGGTTTGGGGTGGTCGATACGCACCCGCCGACTTTGAAATCGGTGGCATTGATTCCGCTGGATGCCGATTCCCGGGTTCGTGGGTCCCATGAACCCTATGTGGTGGGGGTGCGCTGGATGAGAGAGCAGGGCCACTATCAGGCGGCCCAAACAATCCCTATTGAAGGACGTGTGGGGGTTGCTTTAAACGCATTTGATCGGGCGGATGCTTCTCTGTTGACCAACCGACTGGCGCCTTACTGGATTCAACTGTCGGTAGACAATCGAGAAGTGTTTCGGACGACGTATTCGGTCTTTGATTTTTATACCACCGGTCACGGTGAACTGGATCGGAACTTCGTGCTCGGCCAACGGGGGTTGGGGCGGTTTCACAATCTGTATCGGGAAGCAGGCAATCGGTTGCCATTTTATGAGGCATACGAGCCAGGAGATGGGATTTTACATGCGGGTGTGCCAATCAGAGGAGGAGGTGTTAACCTGGCTGCTGGCACTCGAATGTTGCGCATTGCGGCCGAAGACGCCAATGGCAATCGGGCAGAGGCCATCCTGGAAGTGCTGGTAAACCATCTGCCTGAGGTGCTGGAGGCAACCGCGCAAGAGGTGGCAGACTCGGTGTGGGTGGTTGCTCGGGTGGTGGATGATGATCCGGTTCAGGTGATCTTTGAGTGGTCGGAGGACCAGGGGGAGAACTGGCAGCGGGTGCATCATGTTCGGCTGGGGAAAAGCGGTCGGGTGCAATCGGTTTTGCCGAAAGGAAAAGACAGGATTTATCGGGTATTGGCGAGAGATCCACACGGACAAGAGGCGTTTGGGACCTGTGCGCCTGTGAAAGCGAACGGGGGGACAGATCTGGAATTGAAGCTGGTTTGTTCCCCTGTTTTTTACTCCGATTTTGCCGTTGTTAAAATCCAGTCCGAGCATCTTCTTGCCGCAGCGCCCCGGACGATTGCCCGGTGGCCGGGGGGGCGTGAAGAACGGGTGCCGGTTCGACAGATTGAGTTAAAGCGGTATGAAGCGGTGGTTCGATTTGATAAAGCATGGAGTGGGGAGATTGCCGTTTCGGTGTCGGCTGTGAATCCGTCTGGAGCGTTGGGACACCAATCGCTGGTGCTGGTTCAGCAACGGGTGGATCCAACACAGGGGGGGGTGATTCGTTCGGAAGACGGATTGGCGACTGCCCGGTTTGATCGTGATGGGGTTTATCAAACGCTGTTTGGGCGGGTGGAAAAAACGGATGCGACGGATGTGTTACAGGTGTATCAATTTATGCCAAATGATGTGGCTTTTCAATCCGCCGAGATTGCGCTGGGCTATCCGGAGACGTTCGATCGGCCTGAGAAACTGGGTGTATACCGTAAGAAAAAAGAAAAATGGGAGTTTTTGGACAACCGACTCGACCGGGACGGGCGCACGCTGAGCGCAAAGGTGAAGCATTTTTCAACCTATGCGTTACTCCTTGATGAGGTGCCTCCTGTGGTGCGGGGATTGGTTCCTCGATCTGGTGGGACCGTGCAGGAGAGACGGCCACAGTTGATGGCAACCATTCGGGATTCGATTTCCGGGATTGGACGGGAAACGGATATTTCGATGACGCTGGATGGAAAGACCATGATTTTTGAATACGACCCGGAAGAGGATCGAATCGTGTCTCGGCCCAAAAACCCGTTGGGTTCGGGACAGCATGTGCTTCGGGTGGTTGTGAAAGATATGTGTGGCAACGAAACGGTTCGAGAAAGTTTGTTTGGGGTGCGATAGGACTCTATGATTATTCCTTTGAAAGATGACAATCCGACCCGGCGGTTGCCGGGGGTGATGGTGTCGATTTTGGTTTCCAATGTCGGGATATTTTTATATACCTATTTTTTGGGAGAAATCGGATTCCGGGTGTTTACAGATAAATACGGTCTGATTCCACTGGAAGTGACGCAGCTTACCGATGCGATCTCACCGACCCCGATTCCGTTTTTGCTCACATTTTTCACGGCGATGTTTATACACGGTGGGTGGGCACATCTGGGGGGCAACATGCTGTATCTCTGGATTTTTGGGAACAATGTGGAAGATACGCTGGGGCACGTGCAATTTTTGGGGTTTTATCTGCTTTGTGGGCTGGTCGCCACTTTGGCCCATGTGGTTTCGGCACCGGATTCCACATTGCCTCTGGTTGGGGCAAGTGGTGCAATCGCAGGCGTTCTGGGGGCGTATATGGCGGCTTTTCCGGGCGCCCGGGTCCATGTGCTGGTTTTTTACCTGGTGTTGCGCATTCCGGCTTTGCTTGTGCTGGGCATCTGGTTTTTGATTCAATTGAGCAATGCATCGATGGACCCGGAGGTGGAAGGTGGGGTGGCCTGGTATGCACATATTGTGGGTTTTGTGGTGGGGTATTTGATTATGCGACGGCGGAGGAAACGGATTCGGGAGGTTGACGTACCGGATCCGTGGTATGAAACCTGAGTTTGGGATGAAAACATAAAAAAACCGGCCGAGCAAGAAAGCTCAGCCGGTTTTTTCTTTGGGTTCACCTTAAGGCACAATGATACTATCTTTCGGTCTTTGAAGAAGAGCGGCTCGATCTTTCCATTTTTGGATGATGGCTTCGATTTCACCGGAGTTTTGAATGGGCGGGCCCAGCCGGAGCAGGCTTTCGAGGGAAGCAACCGCCAGGTCGAAATCGCCGGCCTCGCTCAGCTTGACCGCCAGGTCTTTGTAGTGCCGCCCTGCAATTTGCCAGGCGTCTGGATTGTCCAGGGCATGGGCCGGGATGCGTTTCTCGGCTTCCAGAAGGATCTGGTATGCCTCTTTGTAGAGGCCGTGCTGAATATAGGCCTGGGTGAGGCCTTCAAAGAGGACCAGGTAGTTGCTCAAAAGACGTCTTGCGACGGGGTCTTTGTAAACGGTGCTATCCGACACGCCTGTGTAGCGGTAGATTTCGAGCAGATTCTTGGAGGCTTTCTGGGTATCAAACTGGCCCACGCCGTAGAAGGTGCCGAGTTTGTAGGCCATGCCTTCCATGGACAGATAGGGTTTGAGGCCGGCCATATTGCTGGTGGGAACGGTGACGGCAAAATAAATGGGGCGTTCCCAGTTGTTTTGCTGGACGATGCGCCAGATCATCCAGGTTTGGGATTCGACCACGGGAACTTTCTGGGCGCTTTCGCCCAGGAAGTAATTGGCTTTGGGGATGTCCTCGGCTTTGACGGTAATTTCTCCCAGGCTAATTTCTTTGTCCTTTTCCCAGCGCTGGGCAAAGAGGTTGTTGTCGATCCATTCGTCTTTAAAGTCGAGACGAACGCCCAAATCGCGAATCTGTTTGACATACCAGGTTGTTTTGATGAGGCTGAGGTTCACAATCTGGACGTCTCGACGGATGCCTTCGACACCCTGGAGAAACCAGAGGGGATAGGTGTCGTTATCGCCGTTGGTGAACAAAATGGCATTGGGTTCGCAGGTTTGCAGAATATTGTAGGCGTAGTCGTAGGGAATGTGATCGCCGGTGCGGTCGTGGGAATGGTAGTTAAAATAGAGGATGCCGAAAGGCATCAGGAGGGTGAGTGCAACGGCGGGCATTTCGAAGGAAGGGCGCCAATTTTTCAACCAGATAATGAGGCCGGCTGCCCCAATGCCCATCCAGATGCCGAAGAAGGTGTAGGCACCCACGAAGATGTATTCTCTTTCCCGGGGTTCGGGATCGGGCATGTTGAGATAAATGACCAGGCCGACGCCCATAATGGCAACCATCGAAAAGATGGATGCAAATCGCTTCCAGTCTTGACGAAAATGATAGACGGCACCTCCGATGCCCAGAAAGATGGGCATGAGAGAATAGGTGACGGTTTCGTAGGGACCATACAGGTCGACGGCCCGACGGAAGGTGCCCCGGAAGCCGTCGAAAAAGGGAAATTGCTCCAGAAAGTATTTGATGTGGATGTCGATCTGGTAGGACCAGAAGTCGCCCCGTCGGGGAAAGAGGGAGTGGGTGCCGTATTGTTGCCGGGCGAGAAAGGCTTTGAAATTTTCCCAGGTTTCGGGATTGTTCATATCGATCAGCGGGTCGAGGCCCGATCGCAGGATCAGGGTATAGTAGGTTGAGAATCCCAGAGCACCGAGGAAAATTCCTAAAAGCCAGAAGGATGGGTTTCGCCAGGCCGGGCGCAAACCCATCAGGGCAATGAGGATGACCAGGGTCATGACCACGCGGGCAAAGGTGGGCAAGAGGATCACCAGAAAGGGGTATGCAATGAGTCCGACCACGGTCCAGACCTGGGTTCTGAGCGGGCGGTCTTCCATTAAATCGGTAAAGATCAGGATCAGGATGCCCGGGATGGTGAGCAAACACTGGAGGTGTACGCCGGCGCCCAGACCAAAGAGATAGGCTGTAAAAAGCAGGAGTCGGTCGCTTCTTCTGTCTTTGTGCCCTGCATCCCAGCGCAGGGCAAGATAGACGGACAGCAGGGTGATGCACATGGACATGGCATAGACTTCGGCCTCGACAGCGTTGTTCCAGGACGAAGTCGAAAAAGCCGTGCTCAGTGCGGCAACCGCGCCGCCGGTAAAGATAGCAATTTGATTTTTGAACGCGTTTTTGTCGAGCCATTTGGAAAGCAGGTAAACCGTGCAGAGATATATCAGGAGGGTTGTGGCCATCCCGGAGAATGCGGAGAGCAGGTTGACGCGAAAGGCAATCTCTTCAACGGGCAACATGGAGAAAAGGCGTCCCAGGAGCGTGTACAAGGGTGCTCCAGGGGGGTGCGGAACACTGAGGGTGTAGGACGTGGTAATGAATTCTCCGCTGTCCCAGAAGGCAACGGTGGGTGCCACGGTTTTGACATATACTACGAGGGTAATGAAAAAGACCAGCGCGGCGACGAATCGGTTGCGTTGTTCAAAGGTGGTCATCAAGTCTGGGCTCCTGATCTGAGATAGATCGGATTGGTATAGATCCAGGGTTTGTTCTGTAGCCGGGCTTCGATTCGGTAGACGCCGGGTGTTTTGGCCTCGAAACGGTGTTTTGAAGCGAAAAGGCTTTCCAGGGGTTGGCCGTCTTTGATGACGGTGAGGTCCGCAGAAATGGGGACGTAAATTTCCAGTTCGATGGGATGTTCAAACACATGTTCGTCCCCCATCAGAAGCGTTTTATCGACCGATTGGAATCGGGTATGTGTTGTGTTATGTAGAAAATCGTAGCCGATAAAACAATGGCCCTGGCGGAGGGATTGAAGGGCAATGGGAATATCTTTGGACGCGTTTTTGGAGAATGCTTCGTGTGTTAAAATGTGGGTTCGAAGCGTGCGGAATGTCTGTTCATAAGGAAAGACGGTAAATCCGACAATGGGATATTTGCGGGCGTGGGCATCCACACCACCGATGGCCACACAGCGAGATGTTTGACAGAACTGGTCCCAGAGTTGAAGCGTCTGGGGGTTTGGTCCTTCTATAAATCGTTCGGGATATCGATAGTGCTGGTAAAAACGGAGGTAGTGAAAATCTTTGATCCAGTCGAACATATAGGACCAGAGTTCGAGACCCGTGAAGCCCGTGATGGTCCAGTCTCGCCAGGCGTGGTTTTTGCGTTTGATCAGGGGGCGATACGATCCATGGGGGTGTGCGATAAAAGACAGGCCATCCTGAATTTGAATATCGTCAATGATGCCGGCCGGTGGCTGTCGGTGGCTGACGCGTTGTTTTGTTCCGAGTGCCAGACAGTGGCCTTTTCGGCTGGACACTTCTTCTCCTACCATCAAGAGGAGGTTTCCATGCCAGCCCTCCCAGCGCGCGACTCTGGCAGAGAGGGTGTTGTGATCGGTCAGGGTGATGAAATCCAGTTCGGCTTTTTTGGCATCCTCCAGGATACAGGGGATGCTTCCGGACCCGTCGGAATATTTGGAATGGATATGGATGGCGCCGCTGTATTCAAACACAATTGGACCGAAAAATAGGTTGTTCAGACAACAGGGGCCGGATACAATGATCCGGCCCCCGAATCTTTTTCAGGGACAGGGAGTTAACGTTCCAGTTCTTCAGGGCCATAGATCCGGACGGATTCGAACTGGTTTTCCCATTTGATGTAGTAAATATTGTTTCCTTTTAAAATCCAGGCGGTACTTCCGCTTCCGACCATTTCGACATCTTCGTGCTGCTCGTCGTCATCCTGGGCAAAGGCCGGGTGGGGTGACAGCAGTGGTCGGGCCAGGTTGGCAAGCAGCAAAATGGCGACAACGACCAGGAGAATCTGCGTGATTTTCTGGCTGGACATAATCTCCTCCCTTTTGAGGGTAAACGGGTGTTGGGAAGCTTAATAAATGCTATAACATAAAGGTTTTAGGGCTTTCAGTCAATCACGAAAGTGATCAAAAAAATAGGCCACAGTCAGGAGGGTATCCTGGTTGTGGCCTATCGGGTATCTGCGATTGGATCAATAGAGATACGTTTTTAGGGGACGGCTTCTGGAGGTGTGGCGAAGCCTTCGCAGCGCTTTCTCTTTGATTTGACGAACCCGTTCTCGGGTCAGGCCGAACCGCTCACCGATTTCTTCCAGGGTGAGGGGCCGTTCCCGATTGATGCCAAAGTAGAGGGTGATGACTTGGGCTTCACGGGGCGTCAGGGTTGCCAGGGCTTTTTCGATTTCCCGGCGGAGTGAATCGTCCAGCATGGGTTCGTCGGGGGGGTCCTGCATCCCATCTTCCAGCACGTCCAACAGGCTGTTGTCTTCGCCTTCGTTGAAGGGGGCATCTAAAGACAAATGACGGCTGGAAATTTTGAGGGTGTCCCGGACTTCAAAATCGCTCATGTCGAGCTCATCGGCAATTTCGCTGGGGCTGGGTTCTCTCCCATATTCCTGTTCCAGCCCGCTGGAAGCTTTGCCAATTTTGTGGAGGGCGCCCACCCGGTTGAGCGGGAGGCGAACAATACGAGACTGTTCGGCCAGGGCTTGAAGAATGGCCTGGCGAATCCACCAGACGGCATAGGAGATAAATTTGAATCCTTTGGTTTCGTCAAACCGTTTGGCGGCTTTGATGAGCCCGAGGTTGCCCTCGTTGATCAGGTCCCCCATGGAGAGCCCCTGATTCTGATATTGCTTGGCGACGCTTACCACAAATCGAAGGTTGGCTTTGGTCAGTTTTTCGAGGGCATCCTGGTCGCCCTTCTTTATTCGTTTGGCCAGCGCAACTTCCTCGTCTGCGGTTAACAGGTCGACTTCACCGATTTCCTGAAGGTATTGGTCGAGTGATTCGTCTTCTCGTGCGTAAGATCTTTTTGCTAGTTTTGACACTCGTCATCCTCTCTATCAATTCGCACTGCTGTATGCCAGCACCAGATGGGTTTCGGTAGTTGAAAGATCCGGCGCTTCAGAGATTGGACGGAAATAGGTGGAACGGACAAACAGCTTACGACCTGGTCGTGGGGAGTTTTACATAGGATCCCTCCTACAGTAACGCGTTCAACAAGTTGGAACGCCTAGGGTGAAGATCAGCCCGAAGGGGATCGGGGGGCAGCGTGTTAATTTTTGGAAAAGGTCGGCAAGGCAACAAATTGATCGTGGTTCTGGCCCCGGGGCCGCATCAGGAGGAGAAAGGGTTTTCCCTGGTGTTCCCAATCTTTGATTTGCGCCTGATACTGTTCGATATTTTGAAGCAATTCACCGTTGATTTTTAAGATCAGATCGCCGCGAACGATATGTTTATGGTCGGCAGGACTTCCCGGGACGACATAGAGTACGACCACGCCCGGTCCGGTTTTTGAAATACCCAGCCGTCGGCTTTCCAGGGCCGTGCGGTCGCCTACTTCCAGGCCAGGCCAATCAAATTGGGCAGGGTTGGAGGGAGTGGTAAACTGTGATGTCCGACGTCCGAGTTGGATCAAAAACTGTCGCGGAGATCCGCTTCGGAAAACAGAAAGATCCAAACGTTGGTCGGGCCGGTATTCGGCGATACGGGTAAAAAAGCCGTTGGTATTGCGAACCGATTGTCCGGCTATTTTTAAAATGACATCGCCCTGTTTCAATCCGGCTTGATCGGCCGGAGAGCCGGACTCGATATCGCCGACCAGGACACCGTGTGCGGACAAGAGCCCGAAGGCTTGGGCCAAATCAGACGACAGGTCCTGTGGATAGACGCCCAGATATCCCCGAATAATTCGACCGTCTTTTTTGAGTTGATCTGCGACCCGGGACGCCCAGTTGATGGGGATGGCGAACCCGATGCCTGTGCCGCCGGGATTGTAGGCGGTATTGATGCCGATCACGCGTCCCGAGGTGTCTACCAGAGGACCCCCGCTGTTTCCGGGATTGATGGATGCGTCGGTTTGCAGAAACGGCTGGTGCGGCAAAATATCGCTTTGAATGCGATCCAGGTGTCGGCCTTTGGCGCTGATGACACCTACACTGACGGTGTGATGGAATCCAAAGGGACTTCCGATGGCCATCACCCAGTCGCCCACACGAATCGAATCGGAATTTCCAAGGCGGGCGACGCTTTGGGGGTCGATGGGATGTTGGGATTGGATCCGGATCAGCGCCAGATCGCTTTCGGGGTCTTGACCCACAATGTTGGCGCGGTATTCGGTTTCGTCGGATAACTTGACCTGAATCCAGGTTGCTGAATTGATGACGTGGTTGTTGGTGAGGATGTGCCCTTCGGTGTCTAAAACTACGCCCGATCCGTAGCTGACTTCAAATGGGCTTCTTCGCCTGCGACCCCCGGAAAATTCATAGCCGCCCGGTCGGCTGACCGAAATGCTAACCACCGTGGATTGGACCTGGCTGACGACCGTGGCAAACAGGCCCTGGGGGGGGGCGGCAAACAGAACAGGATCGGACAAAGAGAGAACAGCAAAGAAGACCAACCAAACCCCAATGCGGGCAGTCATTACAGAACTACTCGGTGCTCTCCGTTTCGGCACCATCGGGTGTGGCCTGCAATTCTTGGAGCTGGGCTTCTTGATCCTTAAGTTGCGCTTCCAGAGATTTGATTTTTGAAATTTGATCCTGAACATTTTCTTGCTGAGCCACATCGGTCTCACCGTCCCCTTCGAGGTGGGTGTATACCTGGCCGCCCAGTTCGGAAAATGCCTCGTGAATCGCGTGGCGCGTTCTGGCAATGTCCAGGCGGGCCCGGCCCAGTTTACCGAGGTATTCGGCTTTTTCGGCTGCCGTGGTTGCACCTTCACGGAGCCCCTGCTTGATGCGTTCCCAAAGGGATTCGACTTCCATCAGATGTCCTCGGTTTTTGGTCGGGAGATCAGGCACTCCTTGCCCGACGAATTTCTTCGATGAGTTGTTCGCGATTGGCCATCGAGATTTGACGGCCCTGGATTGCAAGGCCGGGTGTGGATCGGGCCAGTTGTCGGAGCTGGATTACGGGCAGGTCTTCCAGGTTGGCAGAATCGAGAGGCGGCGGTGGGTTTCCCCCATTTCCAGAAGGTGTTTCCTCCCCGTTGTCCTCTCCAGAATCGCCCAGGTTGAATATGCGGACCAGGTCGTCGTGTGGATTGGGAATCACGTGCTGGGCCACAACATTGCCCACCTGCTGGGCGGCTTGAACACCGGCCTGAACGGCTGCCTGAACGGCCCCGACATCGCCTAAAA
Organism: bacterium; assembly: GCA_027296045.1. GTDB lineage: Bacteria > Latescibacterota > UBA2968 > UBA2968 > UBA2968 > JAPUJS01. The sequence goes on from JAPUJS010000002.1 coordinate 12,398, forward strand.
GCCGAATGGAGATCAATCCTCCTTCGATCTTTTCGATGGCCGATATCTCTACGGCAGCGGCTTTTACGGCAGCATCTGCGGCTTCGGTGACGCCGATAAATCCCAGGGTTTCGATGAGGCCTAAGGCACGTTGACTCATAAAAATAAAGAAGCGGCTAACCTTGAGGTGTGCTTACACCGGGCTAGCCGCTTACATATCTAGAAAAACGGTTAGACGACGTGATTGGAGATGGTGTTCCTGAAAATCAACACGTAGGGAGTTCATATAGGGGAATTTTTCGAGCCGTTGGAAAATGATTGGGGTTGTGGGCCACATTGTTTGGGAAAGGGGTTGGACTCACAAAGACTAAATGTAACAAAATTAATCGTATATGTCACGTATTTTTTAAATTTAGAAAAATATCTTATAGTTTTAAGAGGTTTATTTTAAATAATTTAATAGTTAAAAATGATCATTCCTTTTCAAAAAAATCTTTCGCCCAGTGAAATCGGCTTACCCCCTGCGCCGTGCCAAACCAGACGTATTCATCTTCGAGTAGCAGGGCCTGGACACGGTCGTGAATCAATCCGTCGGTGGGCGTGAAGCTTTTCCAGAGTTGATTGTTGAGGTTCAATCGAAACGCGCCCAGATCGGTGGCAACCCAAACCCGGGATGTGTCGGCGGTGACGGCCACATATCGGCTTCCGCCCACTTCGGCAAGGGGGAATTCGCTCCAGGTGCTGTCCGGAGCGTTCAGCCGGATCAAGCCGGGGGGCGCATCGGTTGCCGCCCAGAGTTTGTCTTGCGAGACGGAAAGGGCAACAATGGGGCGTCGGGTGTGGTTATCCGGGTCTTGGGCCGGGTGCCAGATAATGTCTTCGCGGGGGCATTTGTAGAGTCCAAATCGGGTGCCTGCCCAGATATTTCGGGGGCCGGTGACCAGGGTAGTGATTCTGAAATTTTCGCTGCCTTTTACCAGGCGGAGGGCATTGTCTTTGAGATCCAGGACTGCCATGCCAGATTGGGTGCCGATCCAAAGCCGTTTGTGCCCTCTGGCCAGGGCGGTCACCCGACCCCATTGTCGGGAGTCGCGATAGGTGAACCACCGGTTTTCTTTTCGGTTGTATCGTGTGAGCCCCCGGTGGGTGCCAAACCAGACGTTGGCGCTGTCGGGCAAAATGGTGGTGATTTGGGGGTTGTCCAGGCCGATGATCTGGGCGGCTTCGAAATATTCCCAGGTCTTGGACTTGGTGTGATAGCGTGTGATGCCTCTTGCGGGTGCCCGGTAGGTGTCTTCGCCTCCAAACCAGATGGCGTCTCCGTCCCGGGCGATGGCGGTGACGTTTTCTTCCAGGGGGCCGTAGCGCAGAAACGAGAGCTGTTCGTCTCGCATGTCGGCCCTGCCCACGCCGAGGCCCCATGTGCCGAGCCAGAAATCGCCCCAGGCGTCGATGAGGGTTTCGGTGACGGGATAGTCCTGGCGCGGACCCCGAATGCGGTTGGGTTCCAGGTAGTAGCCAAAAGGCATGACGACGGAAGGGAGGTGTTCTTGCAGTTTGGGTTTGCGCAAAATAGCCGGGGTCTGACCGACCAGAGACATGATGCCCAACCGGGAGATCCATCGGCCCCCTCCCGAGGGGGTCTCAAACCACAGGTCGCCGGTGTTTTGGTCGAAGGCCAGTCGTTGCACCCGGTTGTCGGGAAGGCCATCCAGGGTGGTGAGTGGCGACAGGAACGTTTTGGTGAATTTGTCGTAGCGTCGAATGC
>JAPUJS010000020.1 GCA_027296045.1 bacterium
TTCGGCGGCCGCATATCCGGGCAACCCCCCGGTTGGCGAATCGAGCACCAGATTGCCATGGACCAACTCGGCCTTGCCGTTCTCGGGGATCTGATCGAGGTTTTCAATTGTAGCCGGGTTTGTTGTTTTCATATCATGCAATAATAGTCAATCTGAGTGGTGTTTGCAAGAAAGGATGGAACGAGTCGATCGATTTTTATGGATCGTGCGCCAGTGGACTGGCCTGATCTTGCCGAATACCACGATTTTGGGTTTGACTTAAGGTATCGGAACGCACTTATTAAAAATCGTTGACACAAACAGAAGTTCATGAGTGACTATAAATTCATAATCAACGCAGTGATTTAAGGAGGGTGTCTATGAGTAGTCCAGCAAAAAAGGCGATTGTGATCGGGATGGATGGGGCGAGCATGGAAATTGTGAAAAATATGGCGGACTGGGGGCATATGCCCAACGTGGCCGCCTTGATCAAGCAGGGCTGTTATCGGCCGATGGTAGGGGTGTTTCCAACGTTGACGCCTCCGGGGTGGACGGCGCTGTCGACCGGATCGTGGCCGGGCAATCACAAGGTGATGGATTTTAATATTCGGGCGCTGGGCAAGCGGCTGGATCAGACGGTGTGGGGGATCAATACCGGGTTGTCTCAGTCGGAGTATATCTGGAATACGTTTGAGCGGGCGGGCAAGATGCCCATTCTGGTGAAGTGGGAGATGTCGTGGCCGCCGACGGTGAAAAAGGGGATTCAGGTGGAAGGGACCGGCCCGGGTGTGTCCAATCACCATCAGGTGGCGGGCTATCATTTATTTGTGGGCGGCAAGTGGGCACCTCGACCTCTGGTGAAACACCGGGATCCGGAGACACTGGATCCGAGCGCCTTGCAGACGGGGCGAGAGTCTGATCCGGTTGCAATCCATGAAGCGACGGGCTGGCGGAATTTGCCGGATTCGAAGAAGCCGCCGAAAGAGGTGGATCTGGTGATTCGGCCCCTTGCCCGGGGTCGAAAAGATATGGACCGGGGGAAGAAGGGGACGCCGAAGCCGTTTTATGGGCTGATTTATGCTTCCACACGCCGCGGGTATGATCGGGTGATGGTGTGTCGGAAACGGGATGGAAAGTCGGTTGTGTGTGATCTGGGTGTGGGGGATTGGAGCGACTTCTGGCTGGATCGGTTTGAGATTGACGGGAAGGGCGTGCGGGGTTATGTGCGGATGAAATTGATTACGCTGACCAAGTCGGCGGATATGTTCGAGTTGTTTGTGCCGCAGATCTGGCCGCCGGACGGATATACAAAGCCGTTGCGCATTGCGCGGGAGATTGACAAGAATGTGGGTAATTTTTTGCAGAATCCCGCCCGAGATGCGCTGGGCAAGATCGATGACGACACCTATTTTGAATCGCTGGAGTTTCACCATCAACGGCTGGCCGATGTGGCCGCCTATTTAACCGGATCCCGGAAGTGGGATCTGTTGATGATCGAAACCCATGCGTCGGACTATACGAGCCACTTTTTCCTGGGCCAGGCCGATCCGAGCAGCGGGGCCGATCCGTCTGTGTTGAAACGGTCCCGGAACGGGGTGATCCGGACGTATGCGTCGATTGACCGGATGATCGGGCGGATTCGAAAGCTGGCAGATGAGGACACGGTGATCGCGGTGGTGGCAGACCACGGCGGCACGTCGGTTCAGAATCGGCCGGTGAATGTGCGGTCTGTTTTGGAACAGGCCGGGTTTATCAAATACAAGGGGCGGGGAAAGAATCGGGAGATTGATTGGCGCCGGACAACGGCGCTGGATGTGGGGTTGGTCCACGTCTTCATCAATTTGAAGGGTAGAGAGCCCGGTGGGATTGTGTCGAAGAAGGATTATACGAAGGTGCAGCGGGAGATTATTGCTGCGTTGACCCAATACCAGGATCCGACGACCGGGGAATATCCGTTTGCGCTGGCGTTGACCCGGGAAAATGCGGAGATGGTGAATCTCTGGAGCGATCTTGTCGGCGATGTGGTCTATGCGCTTCGGCCGGACTTTGACGGGGCGCACGGAAAGCAGTTGCCGGCGGTGAGCTTTGGAATGGCCGGGCAACATTCGACGTTTGTGCTTTCCGGGGCCGGTGTGCGCAAGGGAGTTGCGCTAGAACGGCAGGTGAGGGTGGTGGATGTGGCGCCTACCATTTGTTATCTGACGGGCGTGCCCATGCCCAAGCAGGTGGCCGGTGGCGTGGTTTATGAGGCGCTGACAGATCCGGATTGGCATTTGAAGTAGACCGGGAAGGACATTGTTTCAAACTGCGGTCTTATACCCATTCCGTTTGAAAATGTCGTGATATGCGAATGGTAGGAGCCGTTTCCAACGGCGATGATTCGCAGATAAAATCTGCTCCTACCCTTCACATCTTAGATGAACCTATGGCGACATTCACATTTTAAATCGGGCTTAGACTTCATTAGGAGCCAAGTATGGCCATTCCAACCGAATATCAAGACGCCTGGGGCGGAGCCTCCGAAGCCTCCGAGGTTCGAGCGGTCACATTCAGGTCTGTGGTTGTGGCCCTGGTTGTCATTGTCGTGAGTGTGTTGTGGGATGAGTGGATGACCTATTATATGGCGGGGTCTAACATCAGCCGGAGCCATTTCCCGCTGGCGTTCTTTTTTCCGTTTTTCGCGCTGGCGGTGATCAATATCGGGTTGCGTCAAATCAAGCCTGGATGGGCACTGACCCGACCGGAATTGCTCATTGTGCTGGCGATGGGACTGGTGGCCATTGCCGTGCCTTACGACGGGATTACAGGGCACCTGATTGGTGTGCTGGCCGGCGTATTTTATTTTGCCACTCCGGAAAATAATTGGGCCTTTATGTTGCACGATTATGTCCCCTCCTGGCTGGCCCCTCAAAATACCGGGGGCGCGATGGTCTGGTTTTTTGAGGGGGTACCTGCCGGGCAATCTCCGCCCTGGGGTTTGTGGGTGGTGCCGTTGTTCTGGTGGACGTGTCTGATCGGGGCATTGGCTTTTTCGGTGTTTTGTATTGTTGTGATGCTGCGAAAGCAGTGGATCGAGAATGAACGTCTGACCTATCCACTGGTTCAGGTGGGAGAGCTGATAACCGAGACAGAATCGGAGGGGCAGTTGACACAGATCCTGCGGTCGCCCCTGTTCTGGGTCGGGTTCGGGATTGTGATGACGTTGAAGATGTGGAATGTGGGATCTTATTTCACACCGGCTTTTAGCTTCATTCCCATGGAGGGTGGACAGTTTCGGCTGTATCCAGATTTTCCATTTCTGATTCGGCGGGTAAGTTTCTATGCCCTGGGTTTTGGATATTTTGCCAGGCTGGATGTGCTGTTCAGCGTATGGGTCTTTGTCTTGTTGTCGGGATTTGAGGTGTTCTTGTTCAACCGGTTTGGCTACACCCCGGGGGCAGCCGATCGGCAGTGGCTGAGTGAAGCTGTGGGGTGGCAGAGCCTGGGGGCGATTATGTTTCTGGCCTTCTGGAGCTTGTGGATGGCGCGGGGGCATTTCAAGGAGGTGTGGCGCAAGGCCTTTGATCCGTCGTGCGAGGTGGATGACAGCCAGGAACTCTTATCCTATCGGACGGCTTTGTTTGGATTTTTTGGTGCGCAATTATTTGTGGCGGCCTGGCTCATTACGGCAGGCATGGCATGGTGGGTTGTGCTCACGTTTTTGCCGATTGCGCTGTTGACATTTTTGGGCATTTCTCGGGTGGTCGCAGAACTGGGGCTGGTGTATGTTTATTATAAGGTTCAGCCCTATAGCGCAGTGTTGAGCATCTGGGGGACGCCGACGATTGAAAGTGCAAGCGTGACGCTCCTTCAGTTTATGCGTGTGTTCAGCAGTATTGCGAAGGGCTTTTTGATGCCGGCGTTTACCCAATCGGTACGGGCGGTGGATCGCGTTGTCAAGCCCCGCCGTATTGCCGGGATGATCTGGGGGGCTGTGGGGTTGGGGTTTGTACTGTCGATTATAAATACGCTCTATCTGGGGTATACGTATGGGGCTTATAATCTGGGAAATATGGGGCTGCACAAGGCCGCTCCGGCCACGTTTAACGAGGCGGTTCGTGTCATTCGGAATCCGATCCCTCTGGGCGGTAAAGGAGCAGTTGCAAAGTGGGCGATTTTCGGAGTCCTGGCGATGGCAGCTTTAACGCTGGTGCGCTACTGGGTGCCCTGGTGGCCGATTCATCCGATTGGATTGGCCGTGCAGGGGAATTATGGGGTGACCAAGTCAGTGTTTTCGATTTTGCTGGCCTGGGCGGCCAAAGGGGTGTTGATGCGCATTGGTGGGGTCCAGCTTTATAACAGAGGAAAGCCATTTTTTATCGGGCTTCTGGCGGCCCAGGCGGTGAGTACGGCAATCGTGTTTCTGATCGATTCGATGTGGTTCCCAAGACACGGGCACAATGTGCATAACTATTGAATTTTGGATGGCAGGTTATATGTGGAAGAAACCCGGTCCAGGATGGATCGGGTTTTTTTATGTATCGGATTGTCGGAGGATTTTCAGGATTCGTTCGGCGAGTTCATTGGGGTCGAAGGGCTTGGCGACAAAGCCCTGGATGCCCAGGCGGATGGCTTGCAGGAGGTTTTCTTTGGAGGATTCGGCAGTGAGGATCAAAATGGGGATGTCCTGAGTTTCGGGTGTTTGGTGGAGGGCTTTACACAGATCAAATCCGCTGGCATTGGGGAAGAGGAGGTCCAGGATGACCAGGTCGGGCGGAGATGCGAGGATATGTTGGAGGGCCTCGTCGGGCACTTCGAATCCGGCGACAAAGATACCGCGTTTGGAGAGGATTTCGTCGACCGCTTGCAGCGTAGATTTGTCATCGTCCACCAGGACCACCTCGGCCGATCGGCCCAGGTTTTGGGAAAACAGGTGGGCTTTGAGCAGCACCTGGAGGCGGCGCTGATCGACGGGTTTGATGAGGTAGCCGTCTGCCTGGCGGTCGGTGAGGATGGACTCGCCCTGCTCGGCGATGAAGCCCGTGATCAGGATGACCGGGATAGACTCATAGTCTTGCTTGATGGCGGCCAGAAGTTGCCATCCGTTCATTCCTGGCATCATCAGGTCGGTAAGAACGAGGTCAATGGATTCCTTCTGGAGGGCTTCGAGGGCTTTTTCACCGCTTTCTGCGCCCGAGACCCGGTAGCCGTCTGCGCGAATGAGTTCGACAAAAACGTCCAGGACGTCTTCTTCGTCGTCGACCACCAGGATATGAAAGGCACTGAGGTCTGGGTCTGGGGCTTTGGGATCGGACGGATGTTCGGTGTTTTCGGACATAGCAATCAGGATTTGAATCGGCTCTGGCGAATGGCTTTGAGGACTTTTTCGCTTAGGTTTCGGGGATCGAAGGGTTTGGCAACAAACCCATTGACGGCAAGTTGAACCGCTTTTTCAACGTTCTCTCGGGAGGGATCAGCAGTTAGAATCAAGATGGGCATTTGTGCCGTTTTTTCTGATTGTCTAAAAATTCGGCAAAGTTCAAATCCATCGGTATGGGGCAGCATCAC
>JAPUJS010000200.1 GCA_027296045.1 bacterium
TATCCGCTCTGTGCACCCTCCAGAGCTGCTTTTATGACCGGTCAATATCCCAGTGACATCGGCGTGTACGATAACGGAGGCAGTTATTTCTTCACGCCCCAGACCCCCACCTTCGCCCACGGCCTTGGCGCTGCCGGATATGAAGCGATCTTATGCGGTCGCATGCACTTCGGCCCATTCGATACCTTCCACGGCTTTGAAAAACGCATTCACAGCGACACCGGAAAATTCCTCAGCTATGAGATACAGGGCGAAGGGGGGCATCGCACCAACGGCCAGACAAAATACGCGGTCGAAGTCTCGGGCCATGGCAAAACCGGTGCCCAGACCTTTGATCAATCCGTTGCCGACACGGCCTGCGACTTGATAACCAACCGTCAGGACGAACGCCCCTTTGCACTGGTGGTGGGCTTTTTCTTACCCCACAACCCGCTCATCTGCTCCCGAGAACTCTTTGATCACTACATGGCCCAGATCCCTCCGCTCGAACCCGAATCGCAGGAGTATCTGAACAACCTGCATCCGGCCATGAAAAAATGGCGCGAGCGTCGCGGAGTAGACGATCTCACGCCAGAACAAAACCGAAGGGGTCTTGCGGCCTACTACGGCCTGGTCACCGAACTGGACCGCACCATCGGACAGATTGCCGAAGCCGTCAAAACCTCTCCCGAAGGGGACAACACCGTCGTCATGTATACCTCGGACCACGGCGACATGGCCCACCAACACGGAATGTGGTGGAAAAGCAGTTTTTACGAAGGGGCGTCCAACGTCCCCCTCATCGTCTCGTGCCCCAGCCGGTTTCTCCAAAATCAAACTCAGGACGCCAATATCAGCCTGATCGACATCGGCCCGACAGTACTGGATCTTGCGGAAGGAGATCCGCTCCCGGATGTCTCCGGCAAGAGTTTCACCGGATTTCTCACCGGAGAAGGCATCCCGGATTGGCCAAACGAAGTCTTTTGCGAATACGCCGGCCTCCTGGGCGATCACCCCGCCTGTATGATCCGCACCGGCCCCTGGAAACTGAACTACTACTCCGAATTTGATTCCTGTCAGCTCTTTAACATCGAAAAAGACCCCGGCGAACAGAACGACCGCTCGAACGACCCATCCTGCCAGGAAATCGTTCAAACCTGTCTTCAGAAAATTCAGGCCCGATGGTCTGCCGAAGACATGTTGGACAACCTGAAAAAACAAGCCCGGGCAAGAAAAATCATCCAGAGCTGCGGACACTCGCTCACCCCACATCCAGAACCCCGCTATTCCGCCCCGGAAGGCAGCAACGAATTCGATTTTTCCCAGCTCCCGAAAGAACCTTCCTGGTCTCCCTTCAAAAATGGGTCCTGATCATGAAAAACAATCAAAAGTCACAAATTGCAGTCTGTCTCGATAAGGATGGCTACTCCGCTCACAATGTCGTGATAGGTCAACTTTCCCTGCGAAGGTAAAATTGATCTAATATTATAACCAATTAATAAACATGAATTTATATAAAATTTGATGCACATATCTTGCATTACTCTGTGCGTTTATGACGCCATTTTGTGTTTGAATCGGTATAAGCTATCGTTTCCGCATTTCAGCCTCTCTGTCCCACAATCTCCTCTTCCGCCGACGACCACGTTCCACAGCGGACCTTCAACACCTGATCTACTGGCGTCATCAACGTGATCAACACTCGGAATGCATTGGGTGCGGACTCACTTCCCCGCATGTTCCACATCCGATGGGTATAGGCTCCAGGGCCAATGGAGATCGCATCATTTCCAATATGGTAAGTCGCATACCCTGATTTGAGGAACACCACGTCACCGGCCTGCCCTTGAATTACTCCACTGTCAAAATCCAGCTCGCCTCCAGGTACAAAATCACACGCAATCTGAAACGGCACCCTGTCCAATCCCTCCCGTGTTCGGACAACAACATCAAACCCCTGCTCGACCTCTTCCATCTCCAGATCAATCACCAGCGGCGGCACCGCATATACATCTCGCTCCTTCCGCATTTCGTAGAACCGCTCCGTAGGCACCGGTTCGTCCAGCGGCATATAATACACCGGCGAGTCGTGATACGACCCTCTTCCCGGATGCGTCATGACGACCTTCCCTGCTTCTTCCCGAAAATTCTCACCGACAAATTGGGATACAGCGAAATAACTGGCGCATACATTTACAGATGTCAGCTCCAGATTTCCGTATTTTAAACTGAATGGAGCCGTAATCCCTGCCGCTGTGGTCGCACTCATCTTTCCGCGCCGGACCCGCCATAACCCGGCCACCGGATACACCTTCGAATAACTCTCCGGCAAGGGTTCTCTTTCCAGCGTATCCTCCCGCCATTCCGGGTGTTCTAAAAACGGATGGACCGTCCAGGGCAATCCTCCCGGCTGCTGGTCAAACAGCCAGTCTGCAACTGCGGCATAAAATCCATTTCCATCCCGTCGAGCCAGATCGTAATAGCTATCCACCATATTGACCAGCACCACCTTCTGTCCCCGGTCCTGCCGTTTGGAAATACTGGTCACCACCGAGCCATCTGCATGAAGCAGATGATAGGACAGATCCAGGTTTTGCCGCACCGGCACCAGAAGACCGGGACGGTCCAATGCCTCGGCCGCCATTCTCAAAGCCCGGTTGCAAATCGCATTGTAAGTACCCGTGCTCCGTTCGGTATACTCCCCGTCTTCATTGATATCAATCGTCTCTCCCAGATAGGCCTCGATTGTCGGCATCACATCCAGGTCTGGGAACAGATCGTGAACCTGTGCCAGTGCTGCAACCAGAACCCACCGGTGGTTAGGCGTATGAAATCCCCCTTTTACCATCCCCGGTGCAGCAGTCTGAATGAGTTCTCCCAGGACTTCAGCAATCTCTCCAGCCCCCGAATCACCGGCCTCCGAGGCCTTCCGGGCTGCTCGCACAACCGGGCCAATGGACTTCACCATAAAACCCGTATCCGGTGACGAATCGAAATTGGTCGTCACCAGATCATAACACCCCGATGGACGCCTGACCTGACGTCCAAATGCTGCACCGGCCTGAATGCGTTCCAAAATTTCTTCACGTTGGTAAAAACGCGAACCATCCAGCAAATAGGCATATCCAAGCGACGACACCGAACTCACATTTGTCGCACCTGCCAGCCCTTCACTGATAAATCCGCCGTAGTCCGGCCGATCTTTTTGCATCACTTGCCGGGGCAAAAGTGCATCTATCTGCGCATCCAGCAACCGTACCAACTTCTCATAATTCAGCATTTCCAATCCTTTTTAGTGTATGTCTTCCTCCGCATCCGACCACATTCCACACAAGCCTTGTGTAGGTAAACATCCATAGACTCCAAAA
>JAPUJS010000201.1 GCA_027296045.1 bacterium
CGCATCAGATCGGTGTGACGCGTGGGCTGGTTGGCGTGGGTGTCGTAGCCGCCCTGGCGGACCAGGTAGACTTTGGTTTGCATGCCGCCGTGGATGAGCTGGGCAATCATGGCCATCTGGCTGGCCAGGGTATTATCGGAAGGATATTCCACTTTGTTGATGCCCTTTTCAGCTGCTTCCTTGATCTGGACAGAATACTGCAAGGATTCAAAATTGACTTTTCGGATGAAGTCGAGCTCAAATCCGGCGGGCGTGGGAATTTTATTGTCATCGAGATTTTTATTGCCCTGATCCACCAGCCAGAAGAATTGTTTGGGGTTGCGCAAGGCCATGCCCGTGGCCCCGTTTTTCCCGAGCAAAGACAGGGACAGCACCGGACCGATGTCGATGGCCAGGGGGTGCTCGGGAATAAAGGACGGATCGGGCAGCTGGGTTTCGAGATAGCGACCGAGCCAGCCGTGGGTGATGAACTCGTTGGAGTCGGAGGCAGTCATCCAGATGTCGGTAGACCGGAAGTGCGACCGGTTGGGGTTGGGATAACCCACTCCCTGAACGGCGCTCATCAGGCCTTCATCAAAAAGTTCTTTAAATCCTGTGAGTTCGGGATGTAGCCCTTGTTGGTCCGTCAGGCGGAGGGTCTGATCTTTGGGAATGGCCAGGGTTGGACGGGCCTGGTAATAGGCGTCGTGTTCAATATTGACGAGGGTGTTCAGGCCGTCGTTGCCCCCGTCGAGCCGGACGATGACCAGGATGCGGTCGGTCTCAGACAGGGCGGTGGCGGCCAGAGGGCCGATGGCCTCGGCACGGCCGTATGCCCGGGCCATAAAGCCGCCCAGAGCGAAACTGGCGGAGGCGTTTTTCATGAAATCGCGTCTGTTCATGACAAGCTCCTGAAATGATGCCTGGGCAAGGTGCCCTAGGTCAGCTGAAATTCGGGCAATTCAAAAATAACTTTGATCAGACTTCGGATGCGCCGATCGGCACCTATTGCGTCCGGGTTCCAGTTGATCTCTTCGGTGCCTTCTAAGAGGACGGCAAGGAGCAATTCTTCCCGTTCCTTGTCTACGGCAAAGGAGGTGAGGCATTCGCCCATGGTTTTGACAAGCTTTCGGGCATCGTAAGGCTCGGGGAAGGATTTTACAAACGCGACCGGATCGATTTTCTGGATGTCATAGAAACGTTTGCCAAAGCGCCTCGGGTTGCCGTCCACGATTTCGTCGGTCATCTTGTGGCGCTGGGGCAAGGTGGTGGTACTGATCCAGTGGCGATAGCCGGGCCAGCCGGCCACGTTGGGCGGGTCGAGCAGCCACTGGCCCAGGACCTTGGCCGTCTCGTAGAGATATTCACCCCGGATGGCCTTGCCTTCGCCGGCGGTCATGCCCAGGGTTCGGGCGGTGCCCACCACCATTTCGATGGGGTTTTTGATGCGAGCGCCAACCGTGGCTGCATCGAAAAAGTGGGCGCTGAGGAAGAGGGTTTTGAGCATGGGCTTGAGGTCGTAGTTGTTTTCCTGAAGGATCCGAGCCATTTCTTTGACCACGGTTTCGTCGATATGCTCGTAGACGAAATACTGGTAGATCTTCCGGGAGATGTGTGCGGCCGTGACCTCTTTTTCGAAGATGATTTCGATAATGTCCAAATCGTTGAAATTGCCCGTGCGTCCCATGAAGGTTTTGTCGGCTTTGTCAAACCGGCTTTCTCGAAACACGGCATTTTTGCCCTGGACGATCCAGCCGGTCAGGGCGCGGGATGCTTCGCCGATGTCCTGTTCAGTGTATTGATCGACTCCTGTGGTGAAGAGTTCCATCAATTCGCGGGCGTAGTTTTCGTTGGGCTTGCCTACTTTGCTGGTGTTGCCGTCGAGGTAATACAGCATGGCCGGGTCACGGGTAATTTCCTGGACCAGGGTTTTGAAGTTGCCCACGGCGTGTTTGCGCAGCAGGTTGTTCTGGATCAACATGAGATGCGACCGTTTCACATCTTTGGCTTGGGTGGCGAAGTGGTCGTGCCAGAAGAGGACCATGCGTTCCTGGATGCTGAAGCCCTGGTTGACAATGAGATTCATCCACCAGGTGCGGATTTCGTTCATCCGCGCTCGCTCAATTTTTCGCAGGTCCGAATTGAGCTTGGGGGGGGTGTCTTCGTTGACCCAGGTGCCTGGCGGATCGGGAAGTCCAAAGGGGACTTCCAACAGGCGATCCACCACAGCTTCTGGGGTGCTGTTTACAGATTCGGCAATTTCGGCAGGTGTGGGCCCGATGAGGGTACGTCGGAGTAAATGTCCTGCTCGCACGTCGTCCCAGGGCTGCTCGGCCGATGGCAGATGGGGCTCGAGGCCTGTGGAGGCAAAAGCAAGTTTGGGTGCGACAGGAATGTTAGATGGACTGGCCACGGGATATCCTCCTCTTTTCACACCGGGTTCAGGGAGATTTGGCGTGTTTTTTCAGTTGTTCGAGGTGTTCTTGCTGGCGCTTCAGGTTCATCCCGGCCGCATCGACCACGGCCTGCTGGGTCTGGACGAGCATGCGTTCAATGACATCGGCTTTTTTTTTCGGGATGCCCAGGACCAGATTTTGCCGCACTTTGACCTTGAAGCTGTCTTCCATGACCTGGAGCCGGGTGGCTTCCTGGTCGACCATACGTTTGGCCGAGGCCACCTTTTTCTGTTGCATCGTAATCTCGATCTGAATGGGGTCGGACCGGGAGGTGCAAGCAACCAGGCATAGGGTGAAAATCAGGAGATATCGGTTCATGGAGGGTGCTCCCGCGAAAGAGAATTTGGAGACTCCGAAGTATTTTTATATATTTTCTATTTGTCCAATGGATTAAAGATATCCTATAACGCTTATATCGTGCAACCCATATCTTATCGGGGGAGACTTTATGGGAAGAAGGGAGCAGGGTGTGTCAGATCAAAAGCCACCGTTAAGACTGGCGAATTCGCTCATTTTGTTGTTGACACCATTTCTCGCACTGGTTGCTGTTCCCTGGTATGGGTATCGGGTCGGGTTTGATTTGTTCGAATGGTCCATTTTTGCGGTCTACATGGCTCTTACCGGACTATCGATAACGGTAGGATATCATCGGCTCTGGGCGCATAAGACGTACAAAGGCCATTTTGTGTTTCGCCTTTGCTGTGCTATCTGGGGTGCGTGTGCGCTTCAAAACAGCATCATACACTGGACATCGGATCACCGAAACCACCACCGTTTTGTGGATCGGGATGAACGGGATCCTTATTCTGCCGGGCGGGGATTCTGGTTTTCGCATATGGGGTGGATTTTGAGGCGGCACGAAAGTGCCAAGGACGATTTTTCCAATGTGAAAGATGTGATGGCCGATCCGGTTGTTCAGTGGCAACACAAATATTATCTTCCTATTGCGGGCGTGACCAATGTGGTGATCCCGTTGCTTTTGGGATACTGGCACGGCAATTTGTGGGGCACGTTGCTCTTGGCCGGGCTTTTAAGGCTGGTTTTGAACCATCATTTTACATTTTTGATTAATTCTCTGGCCCATATTTGGGGTCGACAGACTTATGGGTTGGACAATACTTCTCGAGACAATTACTTTCTGGCGTTTTTTACGTATGGCGAAGGGTTTCACAATTACCACCATCGATTCCAGTGGGATTATCGGAACGGGATTAAATGGTGGCATTTCGATCCGTCCAAATGGGTGATCCGACTGAGTTCCTGGGTGGGGTTGACGTATCGGTTGAAGTACCCGTCACCCTATAAAGTTGAACAAGCGCGTTTACAGGTCGACTATGATCGCGCCCTTCAACGGGCTCTGTCGGATGGGGAAAGGCAGGGGCTTCAAGATTGCTATCAGGCGTTGCGATCGGCACTGGAAGCCCTGGTTACCTTCCAGCAGCATTTAAATAAAAAAGATATCACGGTCAAGAAAGAACAGGCCAAGCTCAAAGCCGATTTGAAGCACCAGAGGCGGGCCTGGCGTGAGGTTTCTAAGTTGGCAGCATGAAGTTTTCGATCACCGGATAAAAAAGCCCGCCAATCGGCGGGCTTTTTTTTGCGAGATGGCTGAATCCAAAAGGTTTAACCGAACATCAATCCTCTGGAAGAATTGCCCGGACCTTGTCGGGTGAGGTAGCGTCGGATGAGGCGACGGGCGCGATAGGTTTTCACCCGGCTCAACCAATGGCGCTTGGGGTGCTGGGCTTGATCGATCTCGATTTTGACCGTATCGCCCAGGGAGAGGGTTGAAAAAGGAGATACCCGTCGGCCATTGACCCGGCCCCGCTTGCAGTGCAGTCCCAGATCGGTGTGAACGGCAAAGGCGAAGTCGAGCACGGTGGCATTTTCCGGTAAGACGTAGGTGTCTCCCTTGGGGGTAAAAACAGCGATCTCTCGGGTGAACAGGATGCGCTGTAGTTCGTCCATGAGCCGTTGAGAATTGGCAGACGTATCGTGCCATTCGGCCAGTTCGTGGAGCCATTGCATGCGTTTTTCCTCGAGGGGTGTATTCCCCCGAAGGGTGGCCAGGCCCAGCTCGCCCATCCGGTGCATACCGGGCGTCTGGATGTGGACTTCGTAGCGGTTTCCGTGGTGAATCACATTGGTGTGGAGGGCCTGGTAGCCGTTGCGTTTGGGCAGGGCAATGAAATCTTTGAAGCGCTCTGTGACGGGTGCGAAGTTTCCGTGCAGCACCCCCAGGGTGCGATAACAGGTGTCGCGGTGGGAGACCACTACTTCGATAAAATATCGGTTGTGGATTTCCAGGGCCGAAAGGTTGGATCGCAGGACTTTGCGATAGATGCTGAGCAGGCTTTTGGTCTGCAGTCGAACCCGGTTGCGGATGCCGGTGTCTTGCAACGCAGTCCGTATGGCTTCCATAAAATCCCGCGATTTGGAACAGGGGTCTTGAGAGAGGACTTCAGACAGTTCGGCCGACACTTTGGGTTCGAGGCATTCCAGACTTCGATTTTCCAGTTCCCGACGGATACGCCCCATGCCCAAAAAGTGGGAGAGGGGCGCATAGACATCGGCAGTTTCTTGAGCAATTCGTCTCCGCCGTTTGCTTTCTGGAATGCCGGAAATGGTGCGCATGTTGTGTACCCGGTCGGCGAGTTTGAGGATCAGGACACGGGGGTCTTTCCGGGCGGCTGTGAAAAGGTTTTGAAGGGCTGCAGTCCTTCGCGCTGTGCGGGAATTTTTCCTGTCTGCCACTTTGGTGACGCCCTGTATCAGGTCTGTGATCGATTCTCCAAATGTGGGTTCGATGTCTTCGATTGCAAGGGCAGAATCTTCGACGGAATCGTGGAGGAGGGCTGCAACCATCATTTCCGTATCACGGGCAAAACCCAGTTCGGAGGCCAGGATGATGGCCACTTTGATGGGGTGGATAATATAGGGTTCGCCCGCATCTCTTTCCTGCCCCTCGTGACTGGCATGGGCCAGGTGATATGCCTGACCAATGATGGGTCGGGCATCTTGCGGGATGTGAACCAGGAGCTGTTCCAGGGGTTTTTTGATGACGGTTTGAAAGTTGGCATTCATGAGAGGCTTGCACGATCGGTTTGTTCGAACCAGGCCTGAATGGTGCCGATCATATCGGATGCAGATTGAAAGGTTTTATGCGCTACAGGCAAGGCTTCCAGGAAGGCCTGCCCATAGCGGGTGGATAGGACGCGGCTATCGAGTACAATCACAATGCCCCGGTCGTTTTTGTTGCGAATCAGGCGGCCGAAACCCTGTCGGAATTTGAGGATGGCTTCGGGCACAGAATAGTAAAGGAAGGCGTCTTTGCCTTGTTTTTCCAGTTCTTCCATATGGGCGGCCACCAGGGGTTCGGAAGGAACGGCAAAGGGCAGACGGACGATACCCAGGATTTGGAGGGCTTCTCCGGGGATGTCCACGCCTTCCCAGAAGCTGTTGGTGCCCAAAAGCATCGATCCGGCGTCTTGCTTGAAGCGGTCGGTAATGCTTGCACGGGTGCCGTCAATTCCCTGGCCCAGCAGGAGTACGCCTTCTGAAGCCAGATCGGGTTTGAGGGTGTTGTAGGAGCGATTGAGCATGCTATAAGAAGTGAACAGGACCAGCGTGCCCCGGTTTACTTTGAGGGCCAGGTTTTTGAGCAATTCGTCAACTGCATCCTGAAAATCGGGCGATTTGGGCGTTGGGATGAATCGAGGGGTGCAGACCAGGGCCTGGGTGTCGTAATCAAAGGAAGAACCCAGGCACAGGTCGATAACGCGTCCTTCCGGCTGATTTTCCAGGCCCATGCGACGGAGAAAATAGATGAGCTTGCCGCGAATGCCCAGGGTGGCGGATGTGAAGACGACCGTGCACATTTTGTCGTAGAGCGCGGTTTGCAGCACATCGGAGACATTGAGGGGCGCTGAAAAAAGTCGGGTATCCAGACTGTCGTCGCGCCCTGGGAGTTCCAGCCAGTAGACCACCTGTTCGTCGTCCGGTTGTGTGAGGTGGTCCAGGTCTTCCAGACAGGTCTGGCATTCTTCGATCCGGCCTTCCAGTTCGTTGCGGAGTTCGTCCTGATTGGGGAAGGCATCGTCTTTTAAGTCTTTGAGCCAGTCGGAGAGGTTTTGAAGTCGGCCTCCCAATTCGGCGGTGGCTTCGGCAAAGGGATGGAGGCTGTCTTTGAGATCCTGGAAGAGGGTTTCGCCGGGTTTGTAGCGCATTTTTTCCGTGTAGGAGGACCTCCGATTTCCCTGCTTGACGCGGGCGAGGTCCGTGAGGTCTTCGAAGAAGGTCTGGGCTTTCAAATAGAGGGCTTCTGCTGCATTCATTGCCCGACCGATGCCGGTGTCGAAGGTTTTGAGCACGTCATCTTTCAAGTTGGAGACAGACATCCAATGGCGCAGACCAGGCAGGGTTCCGGTAGAAGAAAAGCCCGGGCTTGAAAGTTGCTCGGACAAATTTTTGATGCGCCACATGTTGAGTTCACAGCCCAAATAATGGGTAGCGATTTTTTCGACATTGTGGGCTTCGTCCAGGACGAGGTCCTGATATTCGCCCAATACGGCATTTTCGGCGGCCGTGTCCGAGAAGAGCAGGGAATGGTTGATTACCACCACGTGGGCTTTTTGGGCAGATCGACGAATATTGTAGGCAAAGCATCGACCGTTGGTGCGACAGCGCTGGCTGCGGCAGTAGCCGGAATCGGAGCAGACTTTGGCCCACAGGGAGGCGTATCGGCGCATGTTGAAACCGTTGTTTTCGGCAATATCGCCCGTGTCGGTCTGCTCGGCCCAGATCACCAGGGGCAAGGCACCCAGGCGCTCGTCTTCGGTGAAGACGCTTTCGACATTGGACAGGGCTGCATTCCAGCGGTTGAGACAAATATAGTTGCTGCGGCCTTTTAAAAGGGCATAGCTGAAAGGGACATTTAGGACTTCCTCCAGGGCAGGCAGGTCTTTGAAAAAGAGTTGCTCCTGGAGGTTTTTGGTGTTGGTGGAAACGATGACCCGGGTGTTGTTTTGTGTCGCATGATAGATGGCCGGGACCAGGTAGGCCATGGATTTTCCCACGCCGGTGCCGGCCTCGACGGCCAGGAGTTGGTTTTTGTTGAAGGCTTCGGAAACGGCACCTGCCATTTCGATTTGTTCGGGGCGGACTTCGTAGTCTTCGATGTGGTGGTCGAAAGGTCCTCCCTGATCGAACAGGGCGCGGATGGCATCGACTTCGAGGGGCTGTTCGATGACCGCATCCTGGGGACGGGGCTCTTCGCCGCCCAGGTTGAACAGGGTTTGTGAATCGGCACCGCCCGGAAGCCGTTTGAGAAATTCCTTTTTGACTGCCTCATTGCCCAGGGCCACCAGGATGGGCAATAACGAGGAGGGTGTGTTCTGAAGAAGCTGCAGCATTTGTTGTTTGAGCTGCATCGAGAGGTTGCGCAACCTCTCGATGGTGCCTTGATAGATGCCGGCGATTTGTTCGGCGTTTCGAAGGGCTTTTTCGGTGCTGTCGGTTTGGACGTTGAAAAAGTCGGCCAGGGTGTCTGCCCGGTGGTCAGATAGTTGGGGAAGTACCGCCTGGGCCAGGTCTCGGGCACTGTGAATATCGCCCTCAAAGAGGAGGCCCGAACAGGCCGAGAGGAACCGGGCTTCGAAGCGGCCCTGATGGGCGATGATGGGCAGCCCCTGGGAAAAGGGGAGCAGGGTTTCCAAAACCGATTCGATCCTGGGGGCTTTCCGAACGTCTTTGTCGGTAATGCCGGTCAAACGCGCGGACTCATCGGGAATGCCCATGCGGGGTTTGACATAGGCGTGGAACCGGTCGGTGATTTCGTCGTCTTCGACTTTGACGGCACCGATGGCAATGATTTCCGCTTCCTGGGGGTTTAACCCGGTGGTTTCAAGGTCCAGGGCGATGTAAGTGTCGAGGATGGATGCCATGATATATTTTTGAGGGTGTTTGCGTTGGGAGGAAGCCGTTGACAAGGGGAGCGGCGTTGGGTATCATACTTCGCACTCCTATTCCTTCTTGATTTGTGCAAGTATACGCTATATTCGGTGGAATTTCAAGGGGAATCAATCAGTATAAACCATTGAAAATGTCTATTTTGAGCTGTTTGGCACCCGAGGGTCTTCTTCACAGTTTTGGGAGGGATCTTTTTAAGATGAAAGCCTCTGTTTATCTGGGAAAAGAGCAGGTGGAGTTGCAGGATCTGGAAGTGCCCGAACGGGGGGTGGATGAGGTACTCATTCAGGTGAGTCGGGCAGGGCTTTGTGGGACGGATTTGCATATCTACCAGGGGCATATGGACCAGCGGGTTCAAACGCCTCTGGTGATGGGCCATGAGATGTGCGGTGAAATTGTGGAAGCACCGTCGGGGTCCGGCGTCCAGGTGGGCGACCGGGTGGTTGTCGAACCCACGGTCTGGTGCGGAACGTGCCCGGCCTGTCGTCGGGGGCACCGGCATATCTGTCAGAATCTGAATTTTCTGGGCATCGATAGCCCGGGTGCATTTCAGGCATATTGGAATGTGCCGGTAGACCGTTTGCACAAGGTCCCGGAAGGCCTTTCGAACGAAGCCGGGGCGCTGATCGAACCGCTGGCAGTGGCGGTGCACGACGTGCGGCGAGCAGGTGTGGAATTGGGCGATCGGGCCGTGGTTATTGGGGGCGGCCCGATTGGCATGTTGGTGGCCATGGCGGCGCGAATGAATGGGGCGGAGGTGGTGATCTCGGAGATAAATCCATTTCGGATCAAAAAGGCGAAGGAACTGGGATTCGAGGTGGTGGATCCCAATGCCCAAGACCTGGTCGAGGTGGTGGAAAGGTGGACGGACGGGGCAGGTGCCGATCTGGTATTTGAAGTGAGTGGACACCCGGCCGGGGCGAAGATAATGACCGAACTGGCACGGGTGCGCGGCACTATTTGTCTGGTGGGAGTCCATGCCGAACCGCCTTCGGTGGACCTGCAGCGGTTCTTTTGGCGGGAATTGCATCTGACGGGCTGTCGGGTTTATGAACCCGTGGATTTTGAACGGGCGATTCGGATTGCGGCTTCCGGGGCAATCGATCCGACGGTTTTGGTCACCAATACCTTGCCTCTGGGAGAAGCCGGTCGGGGGTTTGAACAGATGATGGAGGGCGGGGATGTCATGAAGGTGCTGCTGGATTGTCAGGCGTAGGGATCAAATTCTTGTCAGGGAGATCCTGTGAAACGCGTGTACTTGACATGGTTCACACATTTTGGTCTGGTGCTGATGCTGGTAAAATCGGCATGGGCGGTTCAGCCTTATGAACCTGTTTTGTCCGATCCGGTTTTGGAGGAACGGCGCTGGCGGTCTTTCCCGGAGTTGATCGGCACGGGACTTCATTGTTTGACCGAAGGGGCTGACGAGTCGATGTGGTTTGGCACCGACGGTGGTGTTCAATGTTACGATGGAATAGAATGGACGCGTTATACCCACGAAGATGGGGTTCCCGGTGGATCGGTGGTGGCGTTGTATGCGACACAGGATGGGCAAATCTGGGCAGGGGCCGAAGGCGGTCTCAGCCGATTTCAGGATGGGGAATGGCATCGGGTATTTCCCCCCCAGGGCGTTCTATTTGGTGCTATTCTGGATTTGACCGAAACGACAGACGGGGTTGTTTGGGCCGGTACGGAATGGGGAGGGCTACAGATTGCGGGAGAACAGATCACACTTTACACCTCACAGGAAATGGCAGGTGTCATCCAAGATCTGATTCCGAATTTGAGAATTTTGACAGTCCCCAATCACCTAATATCAGAACAACCCTGGCCAAAAGGCATTGGCACCCGGGTGAATTCGGACGGACTCATCTATTTGGTGGCGCCTGAAGGTTCTGCTCAAGAGGCCAACTTGAAGCCGGGCGATCGCATTTTGGCTGTGGATGGTGAACTATTGCAAGATTTCAGGGAGATGAATACGGGGAGTGTGGGAAAATCCGTCGTCTTGTCGGTGCAGCCATTGGGTCAAACGACACATGTAGATGTTTCTGTTATGCAGACAGATGTGGGAGGCCGTTTTCGGCCTTTTCCTGTCTACGATGTCTATGAAGATCGGCAAAAGTCGATTTGGTTTGGATTGTTGTCGGGGGAATTGTTCCGCTACGATGGATTTTGGAAGCAAACAGATCCTAGATGGAAACGGTATGGAGAGGCGGAGGGTCTTGGTCTCGGGAGTCTCCCCCGTGTGCTTCAAACACAAGACGGAACGATATGGGTGGTTTCGCAGCAGGATGACCAGGGCGTATACCGATTCGACGGTCGGACATGGAATTCGTTCAAGTTGAGCCGTTTGGGCGGGGAAGATATCAATCCTTCCATCCTGGAAACCGAGGACGGTGCCGTGTGGGTGGGCGGTCCTCGAGGCCGATTGCACGTTTTCCGAAATGGGGTCTGGCGGGTTTATAAAGACACCGATACGCCGGCACCCGATACACGCGTTATCGATTTTCAATTGAACGCCAATGGCAATATCTGGATGGCATTCGAGCGGCAAGAAGCCTTCCGGCTGGACTATACTCGCCAGCGGTGGACGACCTATAAGGGGCTTGTTTTTCAATGTGAAACACGCGATGAAAATCTGTGGTTTTTATCCGAGGATAGCGGCGTTGTCCGCTTTGATGGACGGCACTGGACCCGCTATGGGGAAGCAGATGGGCTGATATCGGACCCCATCTCTCTGGTTGTCTCCCAGGCAGATCGGGTTTGGGTGGCAGGGAGCCATCGGGGGGTGGCCGCGACGGGTCGGTTTGATGGGAGTCGCTGGTCATTAGAAACACACCCGGAACTGTCCTGGAGTGTTGGGATAAAAGCAGTTTTTGCCTCTCCAGACGGATCGCTCTGGTTTGGCGCTTCGGTTATTCAGGCAGCAGACCGAGGGCACAAAGGAGGAATTTTGCGGTTTAATGGGCAAACCTGGACCCATTTTTCCCCCCCAACAGTTCCCAATTTTGTCTATGGCATCGGACAGACTGTAGATGGACGGATTTGGACCGGGGGCCGGCGGCTGGCTTTTTTTGACGGTCAAGACTGGAAGCTGGTCCAAGACCCTGAAGAATTGACCCGCCGTTTTATTGAAGTGGTCTATACGCCCGATTCGGATGGAATGTGGGTTGGCCATCGGACGCTGGGTGTTTTTTATTTTGACGGGACTTTCTGGACGCGGTACGATGTAAGAGACGGGCTGTCTAAGGGACGGGTGAGGAGTATTTTCAAGGCGCACGATGGCAGTATCTGGGTTGGAAAAGGGAATCATATCAGCCGGTTCGACGGGCGAACCTGGCGGCAGGATACTTTCCGTGTACCAGAAAGTCTGTGGCCTTCCTATGGGGGATTGCGGCAAACAGAAGACGGCGCCATCTGGATTAGCAGCTTTAATGGGGCCTGGACCGATCGGGCCCGATCCGGAAGAGGCGATCCCGACGCGTCGTATGATCTTGTAACCATTCGTTTTATGCCCGATGATTTTCCACCAGATACAAAGATGGCGGTTTGGGCTGCCGAAGTTTCACAACCGGGCAATACCGCCCTGTCCTGGGAAGGGCATGATCTCTGGCGGGAGACACCCGATGAAGCGCTGGAGTATTCCCGTCGATTCAATGGGGGGGATTGGTCGAAGTTTTCCAGAGAGACAAATGAGGTTTTCCTGGCACTGCCAAGTGGGTCGCACACATTTGAAGTGCGGGCAAGAGATCAGGATTTTAACGTAGATCCCAGTCCGGCAAAGATTGAATTTGTGGTATTGGTGCCTTTCTACCAGCGACCTAGTTTTATCGGGTTTGCTGTGTTGATCGTTGGGATTTTGGGTTTGCAGGCCTATCGCATTGTGCTTGGAAAGTATCAGGTTGAAACCATCAATGCATCGCTGTCCCGGCAAACATCAGAGTTGGAAGCACGGCAGGTAGAATTGCAAGAGGCCAAGGATATGGCCGAAGATGCCAGCCGTGCGAAGAGTGAGTTTCTGGCCAATATGAGCCACGAGATCCGCACGCCGATGAATGGGATCATTGGGATGACAGAATTGGTGCTGGATACGGATTTAAGTCTGGAACAAGAAGAATATCTGGGGCTGGTGAAGGCGTCGGCGGATTCGCTTTTAGAGATTATCAACGATATTTTGGATTTTTCCAAGATTGAAGCGCGAAAGCTGAATCTGGAGCTGATTGATTTTAATTTGCGTGAGAGTTTGGGCAGTGTTCTGAAATCGCAGGGGTATCGAGCCCATGAGAAAGGCCTGGAGTTGATCTGCCACATTCGGCCGGAAATCCCCGACGCACTGGTGGGCGATCCGGGGCGGCTATGGCAGATTGTGGTGAATCTGGTGGGCAATGCCATCAAGTTTACCGAAGCAGGCGAGGTCGTTGTCCGGGTCGAATTGGAGGAAGAAGCAGATGCAGAGGCGGTGTTGAAATTTTCGGTGACGGATACGGGTATTGGCATTCCTAAAGATCAGCACGAGAAGATTTTTGCGGCATTTGCGCAGGCAGATGGTTCGACCACCCGAAAGTTTGGCGGCACGGGGCTGGGGTTGGCCATTTCGTCCCAATTGGTCCATCTGATGGGTGGTCGCATCTGGGTGGAAAGCGAAGAGGACAAGGGCAGTACGTTTTATTTTACGGCCCAATTGGGCCTTCAGGCGGGGTCTCCCAAGTGGCGAACCCTGACGCCCTCCGAGGCATTGTACGGTTTGCGGGTGCTGGTTGCAGATGACAATGAAACCAACCGGCAAATTCTGGAGGAAATGTTGCAGAGCTGGCAGATGTCGCCTGTGATGGTGCCAGATGGCAAGTCGGCCTGGAATGCGATGCAAAA
>JAPUJS010000202.1 GCA_027296045.1 bacterium
TCCTACATCGTCGACTCCACTGCCTCGCCCATTGCCTCCCAGCTGGCCTTTAACGCCTGGCCGGGTTATGTGCAGGCCTTCATCTACGTTTCCGGCGTCTCCTTCCTGGCCACCGAAGCCGACCGGATCGCCTTCTTTTTCCAAAGCGTGCCCTTCTGCTTCTACGCCATCTTTGCCGTTTTGGGCACCTTTCTTTTGAGCATCGAAAAACCCGTCTTTTTAGGCGCCCGCCTGAGCGCGGCCATCGAACGTTCCCGCAGCACCGGCCAGCTCGATGCCGAAGGGGCCGAGCCCTTGAGTGCCAAAGAGCTCCAGGCCAGCAATATACCCGAAGGCTATACCCCACACGTCCTGGAATTCTTCATTCCCTTAGGCCTTCTCATCGGCACCGCCATTGGCACCTTCATTGTCAACGGCTCGCCCAACGTGCTCTGGGCCTTTGGCCTGGCCGTCTTGTCGGCCGCGATGATGGCCCTGGCCAAGGGGATGTCGCTCAAAGAACTGATGCTCGGGTTCCAGGACGGTATCAAAGGCGTGGTCCTCGGATCGGTCATCCTCCTCTTGGCCATCACCATAGGCGGCATCAGCAAAGAAGCCGGTGGCGGCATCTACCTGGTCGAAACCCTGGGCAGCCACCTTCCCTTCTGGCTCTTGCCGGTTATGCTCCAGCTTTTAACCATGATCATTGCTTTTTCCACCGGCACCAGTTGGGGCACCTATGCCGTTGCTTTTCCCTTAGCAATGCCCCTGGCCTGGGCCGTTGCCGGCAGTGCCGGATTGTCTCATCCCGAACTGTTTATGACCCTGTGTTTTGCCGCCGTGATGGACGGCAGCGTCTACGGCGACCAGTGCTCTCCCATCTCCGACACCACCGTCTTGAGTTCGATGTGCACCGGTTGCGACTTGATGGACCACGTCAAAACCCAGATCCCCCAGGCCTCTGTCGCCGCCGGTCTGGCCGCGGTTTGCTGGACCCTCGTCGCCTTTCTAACCGCCTAAACCAAACCGGGACTTACAACTTCTGAGGCCATCTTCCGCTTATGTCCCTGCAGTCTTTGAGCATAGGACCACGAACGTTTTCTCGAAGCGATTGTGCCCTGTGCCTCTCCGTCAGGGCCTTCTAAAAAGCCAAATTTCAAATCTGCTGGCGACCGCGTAGCGGGCGTGTTTCCGGAACGGAAACGCACCGAAGGTGCCCAGCTGATCACGTAGTAAATTTTTTTAACACCTCCCAGATATAATCCAATGCAATACAACCCAGAAAATCCCCTCATTGTCCAGAGCGACCTGACCGTCCTGGTCGAAGTCATTAGTCTGCGCTACGAAGAAGCCCGACACCTCCTGATTCGATTTGCCGAACTCGAGAAGAGCCCCGAGCATATACACACCTATCGCATCAACCCCCTCTCTCTCTGGAATGCCGCTGCAGGCGGACTCCGTGCCGATGAAATCATCGAGACCCTGGAAACCTACAGCAAATACGACATTCCCCAGAATGTCGGCGTTGAAATCCGGGAAGCCATCGACCGCTACGGCAAGGTGCACCTCGACCGGGTGGAAGACCAGCTTATTCTATCCTCTGAAGACCCCATTATTATCACCGAGATCTGCCGTCACAAAGCCGTCAGCCCCTATCTTGAAGAGCGCCTCGACGACCACCGGGTCCGCATTGCACCCCTCTACAGAGGGCATTTAAAACAGGCCCTCACCCGCATCGGTTTTCCCGTCAAAGACCGGGTCGGATATTTGCCCGGAGCCAAACTCACCTTCCAGTGTCGAGAAACCACCCTGTCCCAGCGCCCCTTTGGACTTCGGGACTACCAGAAGGAAGCCTGTAGCATTTTCCACGCCGGCGGCGGTTCAGAAGGCGGCAGCGGTACCATCGTGCTGCCGTGTGGGGCCGGCAAAACCATGGTTGGGATGGGTGTGATGGAAACCCTCCAGTGCCAGACCCTGATTTTGACCGCCAATATCACGGCCTCCCGGCAATGGAAAGCCGAGCTTTTGGACAAAACCAACCTGACCGCAGATCAGATCGGGGAATACTCGGGCGAGCGAAAAGAAATCCGTCCCGTGACCATTGCCACCTACAATATCCTCACCTACCGCAAAAAAAAGGGGGGAGAATTCCCCCACTTCGGCATTTTCAACCAGGGCAACTGGGGCCTCATCATCTACGACGAAGTCCACCTCCTGCCCGCCCCCGTATTCCGATTCACCGCCGAACTCCAGTCCCGTCGCCGCCTCGGCCTCACGGCCACATTGGTCCGCGAAGACGGCCTGGAAACCGACGTCTTTTCCCTCATCGGGCCCAAGCGCTTCGATGTGCCCTGGCGCGAGCTCGAAACCCAGGGCTGGATCGCCACTGCCGAGTGCTGCGAAATCCGCATCCCGTTGCCCCAGGACCAGCGGCTCGACTATGCCGTGGCCGGCGGGCGGGCCAAATTCCGCCTGGCCTCCGAAAACGTGCTCAAGATCGACCTGGTCAAAACTCTGCTCAAAAAACACGAGCAAGATCGCGTTCTGGTCATCGGCCAGTACATCAACCAGATCGAAGCCCTGGCCTCCGAGATCCAGGCCCCGGTTATTATGGGCAAAACCCCCAATGAAGAACGCGACCGGCTCTATAATTTGTTCCGAAAAGGCGACGAAAAACTCCTGATTGTCTCCAAAGTCGCCAACTTTGCCGTTGACCTGCCCGATGCCAATGTGGCCATTCAGGTCTCGGGAACCTTTGGCTCCCGCCAGGAAGAAGCCCAGCGCCTGGGCCGCATTCTCCGTCCCAAAAGCGACGGCAGTATAGCCCATTTCTACACCCTGGTCACCCGGGACACCCGCGAACAGGAATTTGCCCGAAAACGGCAAACCTTCCTCACCGAACAGGGGTATCGCTACATCATTCGAGACGCCAGCGACATCTACAAAGAACTGGATCCTGAACAGGAAATTCCAAGTTCCGAGGTATAAGTTCCGACCCACTCCAAAACTCGGAACCAATATGCTCCGTGCCCTCCTGACACTGCCTCGCCCCCTGAACTGCCTCATCACCTTTGCTTCAGTCCTGCTCGGCGGCTGGCTGGCTGTGCCCACATTGCCCCCCTCGCTCCTGCTTGCCGCCTGCTCTGCCGCCCTTCTCACAGGGGGAGGCAATGCCCTCAACGACCTGTGCGACCTGGAAACCGACCGCATCAACAAACCCGAACGCCCTCTCCCTTCCGGTCGTGTCTCGCCCCTTCTTGTCCGCCTCGAAGCCATTGTGCTCCTTATTTTGGGCCTCCTCGCGGGCTTTTTTCTTCCGCCATCGGCCGTTGCTATTGCCTGGATCGCGGTCTGTGGCCTGATCCTCTATAATATTCGCCTCAAACGCGTCCCGTTGCTTGGCAATTTTCTGGTCAGCCTCCTGGGCAGCCTGGCCTTTCTCTACGGCGGCACAGCCGTTCAAGCCCCCTATCCGGCCACTATCCCGGCAATCTTTGCCCTGTTCTATCACCTGGGCCGGGAAATTCTCAAAGATGTAGAAGACACCCAGGGCGACCCCTCCGGCAGCACGTTGGCCCTCCGTTGGGGAAAGCGAAACGCCCGAATGCTGGCAACCGCGATTTTCAGTTTGCTCATTCTCATCACCCCCCTGCCCGTCTATCTGGGCTTTTATGGCACCCCCTATCTGGCCCTCGTTTTCCTGCTCAACCTCCTGCTCGTCTACATCCTTCGCACCCTTTGGCAACACCCCGCCCGACTTCCTCATCTGAACCAGCTGCTCAAAATCGGAATGGTGCTGGGCCTATCCGCAATCTTTTTTGATCGCCTCTAACATTCCAGTTTCCACCTTTGCCCTTGACACAAGATATTGATTCTGTTAACTTAAGCACAGATCAGGGCCAGCCGTATTCTCTTGCCCATCTCCAACCGATTGCATCGGTTTCTCCACGGAGGTCACACGTGGCGACGACCACCAAAAAGGATCTTGCACAAAAGGTCAGCCAGAACATGGGGTGTCCAAAAAACCTGGCCGCCCAAATGGTCGAAACCATTTTTGACGCAATGCGCGAAAGCCTGATTGAAGGCAACCGGATCGAAATTCGGGGCTTTGGGGTCTTCCAGGTCAAAGCCACCCGCCCGAAACCGGCGGCCCGAAACCCCCGAACAGGCCAGATCATCTACGTTCCAGCCCGCCGGAAAACGCATTTTAGGCCCGGCAAGGTGCTCAAAAACGAACTTCACAAACCCTTAGAAGGCTAATCGCCTCCAAGCATTCTAAAATGAGCCCGACGATCCACCAGAATCGTCGGGCTTTTTTCGTTTCCCCCACCTTAGCTTTCCCCCTTGAAATCCCCTGCTTCTATTCGTATATTCCCACGACCCCAAACAGGTTGGGATGACCTATGAAACGAGCGATTGTCGTCGAAGACCAGAAACCCATTCGGGAAGCTATCTCCGAAATCCTGAAACTCATTGGATTCGAGACCCGCCTGATCGGAGACGGCCACGCCGCCCTCGATGCCCTCCTTGCCGAACCGTTCGACCTGATCACCCTGGACCTGCATATGCCCGCCTTCGATGGCCTCAGTCTGGCCGAGACCATCACCAGCCAGGACGGGCCCAACCGGGACACACCCATCATCGTCATCTCGGCCTATCTCTCTCCACAAACAGTCGAATTGCTCCAAGAACTCGGCATCCGCCACTTTCTCCCCAAGCCGTTTGAAGCAGAAGAACTCCTGGACCATATCGAAGAACTTTCCCCCCAAAAACCCGACTAAACTCAAATATTTCTACAAATATCCCACATCAAAGCCCTTTCGTGCTCTGGTGCCTCACACGTATTTCCACCCCTATCCTTACAACCTCCCAAACCGGTTGAAAAAAGATGGCCAAATCTCCAGCAGCCCGCATCGAAGCACTCGTCCCGGAACTCAACGAGCACAACTACCGCTACAATGTGTTGGGTCAGCCCACTATCTCCGATCAGGAATTCGACAAGCTGCTCCACGAACTAACGAACCTGGAGGCCGCTCACCCGGATCTCATTCGCCCGGATTCACCCACCCAGCGGGTCGGTTCCGACCTGAGCAAAACCTTCCCCACGGTCGTTCACGACGTCCCAATGCTCAGCCTGGACAACACCTATTCCGAAGACGAAATTCGCGAATTTGAAACCCGCATTCGTCGGGAACTGCCCGACGAGAAACTTCGCTACGTCACCGAACTTAAAATCGACGGCGTTGCCCTGAGCCTCACCTACGAAAATGGCCTCCTGGTCCGGGGTGTCACCCGAGGAGATGGCTTACAGGGGGAAGATATTACCCCCAATGTCAAAACCATTCAGTCCATTCCTATTCGCCTCAAAGAGCCGATACCCTACTGCGAAGTTCGCGGCGAAGTCTACCTCCATCACGATATTTTTAGCGCCATCAACAAAGACCGCGAAAAAGAAAAGGAAAGCCTTTTCGCCAATCCGCGAAACGCCACTGCCGGCTCCCTCAAACTGCAGGATCCCCGCCTGGTGGCCAAACGCCGTCTCAGTTTCTTCGCCTACTTTCTCCGCGCCCCAGGTGAATCTGACCCCTCCCACGCCGAATCCCTCGACCGCCTCGAACGCCTGGGTTTTTCGGTGAACCCCGAACGCAGGCTTTGCAACACCATTGAAGATATTGTGGCCTATCTCCAGAAGTGGGAAAAAAAGCGAGAAACCCTTCCCTACAATACCGACGGCACAGTGATCAAACTCGATGCCCTGGACCAGCAACAAAAACTCGGCGCCACTTCCAAATCTCCCCGCTGGGCCATCGCCTTCAAGTTTTCTGCCCAGCAGGTCCAAACCAAACTTCACCGGATCGTCCTCCAGGTGGGCCGCACCGGCGTGGTGACCCCCGTGGCCGAACTCGAACCCGTCTTCCTGGCCGGCTCCACCGTCAGCCGCGCCACCTTGCACAATGCCGAAGAAGTGGAACGCAAAGACATTCGTGCCGGCGATACGGTGATCCTCGAAAAAGGCGGCGATGTCATTCCCAAAGTCATCTCCGTTGTCACGGCCAAACGAAGCAAAACGTCCACCCCTTTCGAATTCCCCGACACCTGTCCCGTCTGTGACACCCCCCTGGTCAAAGACGAATCCGAAGTCGCCATTCGCTGCACCAACTCCCAATGTCCTGCCCAGGTCAAAGCCAATATCCGACACTTCGCCTCGCGCACCGCAATGGACATCGAAGGCCTGGGCATTGCCCTGGTCGATCAACTCGTTGACACCGGCCTGGTCCAAGGCGTGGGAGACCTCTACAGCCTGGACTTCGAATCCGTGGCCGCCCTGGAACGAATGGCCGAAATATCCGCCCAAAACCTGATGGACGCCCTCGAAGCCAGCAAAGCCCAACCCTTCAACCGGGTCCTCTTTGCCCTCGGCATCCGCCACATCGGTGCCACCGTCGCCCGCACCCTAACAGACAACTTCGGCTCGATCGACCGCCTGCGGGAAACCTCGGCCGAAGACATCGAAGCCGTACACGAAATCGGTGCCGCCATTGCCGAAAGCATCCACGCCTATCTCCAGGACGAGACCCACTGGGCTCTCATCGAAAAACTCCGAACCGCCGGCCTCACCTTCGAAGCCGAACAAAAAGCCGACACCGGCCCCAGAATCCTCGAAGGCAAAACCGTCGTCATCACCGGCAGCCTCACCCGCTGGGGCCGCCAGCAAGCCCAGGATCTGGTCCGCACCCACGGTGGAAAACCCACCTCCAGCGTCAGCAAAAAAACCGACCTAATTGTCGTGGGCGAAAACGCCGGCTCCAAAAAGGACAAGGCCGAACAACTCGGCATCGAAATTCTGGATGAAGAGGCATTTGCCAGGCTGGTCGGGGAGGCAGACACATCTCTGTAACCGTGACCAGAATCAGTCTGGAAACAGATCGAAGGCAAAGAGACTTCGATCTGTTTCTTTGTAGAATACTCCAATTTTCTTTTCGTAGGGAAAATTAAGTACTCAATATTATCAACAGAAATCCTTATAAAAAGGCGATTTTAGCGATAATTATCTGATTTTATATATTAATATTAAATAGCATTATATCATATTATTAAAAATAGTAGCCCGACCGTAACCCTGCACGAAGCACCACAGCCCAAACCTTCTTTTTCCTTGACAGATCTCCCGGTTTCCAGTTTAATTAATCCATTACAGGATTTGGGTGGGGCTGTAGCTCAGCTGGGAGAGCGCCTGACTGGCAGTCATGAGGTCGTGGGTTCGAACCCCATCAGCTCCACCAATAAAACCAAGGGGTTACGAGAATTGTTCGTAACCCCATTTTTTTGCGGGGTGACCTCATTGAGATCACAATAGAAATTTGTGACCCTTTTCAATCCGTCTGATATACGGTTGCACCTGCCTTTAAGCTGTACTTTTGAATTGCTTTTAAAATTTAGAATAGAATCATGTTAATGTTTTCTACAGCAATGAAGATGAAGGATATCTCGCCGATATTCCTGATCTGGAACACTGCTCTGCTTTTGGTTCGACCCCCGAGGAAGCATTACGAGAGGTCCTGAGAGCCAAGGGAACCTGGCTGAAAGCTGCCCGTGAGAATGGAAAGCCTGTTCCTGAACCACGTTATCGCCCTTTAATTTATCAGGGCGTATGAGTAGCAAAACGATTCACCGATTTGGCGGGCAGCACTATTTTTTGTAAGGATTCTTGATACACTGAAATCCTACGATGGAGCATAAATACGATGACCAACCCGGAATCTGAAAACGTCGCGCGACGGGCGGAATTGATTTATGAGCAACGTCTAAGACACCAATTGGAGCAGTCCCATCTGAACGAGTTCATCGCGATCGAACCCATTTCCGGCGATTATTTTTTGGGCCGAACTTTGAGCGAAGCCATTGGAACAACCCGCAAGGCACATCCAGACCGCCTTTCGCATGCCTTGCGCATTGGCCACAAAACAGCGGTGCATTTCGGGACATCTGTGCAATGAATGGATGGGTGGATACCGGCGGACGTGCGGGTTTGATATATCACAGAAAAAATAACGGGGCGGTCATCACCCCGTTTTAGTTTTAACTCAATAGTCCTGCCTGTGGGTCTATAAGCTTTGACCAGTCATAAAAGGGCTCTAAATTCTTCCACAGTCAGACCTGTTTCACGAATGATCCCCCGTAACGTCCCTCTGGCCACTTCCCTGTGATTGGGCACTACAATACGACGATACGGTTCTCGATTCAGTCTCAAGATCATGTGGCTCCCACGTTGGCGATCAAACTCATAGCCGATTTTTCCCAATGCTCTGACAACATCACGGCCAGAAACAATCGGGAGAGGGCTCAAATCTTAACCTCGACAATTTCTTCCGTAATGGGTGGGGGAATTGGATCCCCGTGAGCTTCCAGACTTTCTATATAAAGCTCAATCGCTTCCTGGACATTTGCTAAGGCTTCTTTTCGAGTTTGGCCTTGAGAAATACACCCAGGTAACGTGGGAACTTCAGCCACAAAAATGCCGTCTTCATCCTGGTCAACGAGAACTCTAAATTTAATATTGCTCATGGTGCTGTCCTCCACAAATAGCCTCTTCATTCAAAAGATGATATCCAGCTTGGATAAAGATAGCCATTATCTCATACAGTTGCAATCGGTATCAACGCAGAAAGGTCCTCTCGTCTGCCTACGGATAAATGCCATCTACTCACAGGGCACTTCCCTGATCACATCGAGAATACCTTCAATATCGTGCTTCCTCCTCAACGCTCGCAAATGCTCAACAAGCCTGGCATACTCCTCACCTAATCTTTCCAATTCATTGAAATACCGATCCAATTCCGTCACACTGTAAAGGGGTTTTCCGAAGGATCAAAACGGCTCAGGCCATCGTTTCTTCTTCCGAACCAGAGCAAACCATCCCGGTCCTGAAAGATCGTTCTCACCTGTTTGATGGTCAGCCCTTCTTCTGGGGCAGAAAAACCCTTCCCCTGAACCCAGTTCATAACCCCTTCCTCGGTGCCGATCCACATCCGTCCTTCCAGATCCTGAAAGATGGACCGGATCTGGTTGCTCACCAGTTCAGTATTTGCCGTGGTGAAAGCGGTCCAGGTTTCCCCATCATAGCGAATAGCTCCGGTGCCATTGGTGCCAAACCAGAGGTGTCCTTCCCGATCCTGGAGTATATCCCACACATTTACAGATCCAAGTCCATCGGCCACACCGTAGGTACGCCAGTGACCTGTTCCCCGGCCAGCCGGTACCGTCTTGCCGAAACATGCAGGGACAACTCTGGGGTCGGCAGAGAGGGGGGGAGGGGAAAAGAAGGGTAATAGACAACCCCAATCCAGTGCCCCGACGTTGTGGATCGGACCCTTTCACCTGCTCAAACTCTTCAAAAATGGTATCCAGCGCCTCAGCGGGAATACCAACCCCTGTATCTACAACCGAAATCTCCACCTCATCGCCATTTTGTGTCACCCTGACGCAGACCATCCCGGATTCGGTAAATTTCGCCGCATTGCTCAAAAGATTCATCACAATCTGCTGCAACAGCCTCTGGTCCGTGTGAACCTCCTGAACCTCCTGGACATCATAATCCAGCCTCACGCCCGACTTCACCAGCGGCCGGATCTCATTGCAACAGGCCACAATCAAATCCTGAAGGTCAAGCCATTCGGCCTGCACATCCACCCGGCCCGCTTCGATCTTGGACAAATCCAGCAAATCGTTAACCAGATCCAGCAAACGATCTGCGCTCTTCATCACCTTCCCCAAATTGTTCCGCTGCTTCTCCGAAAGCAGATTGCCCTCCCGGTTCAACACCATCCGGGTAAACCCGATAATGGCATTCATCGGCGTCCGCAGTTCATGAACCATATTGGTCAGAAACCGGGACTTGCGTTCTGAAGCCTCACGCACGCGCCGATTGGCCTGATTTAACGCTTCATTCTTCCCGGCCAGCTCCCGCGTCAACCGATCAATCTTCAAATGCGTGGACACCCGAACCAGAACCTCCTCGTTTTGAAACGGTTTGGCGATATAATCCACTCCCCCAACTTCAAACCCCGCCACCAGCTTATCCGTCTGATTTTCCGCCGTAATGAAAATCACCGGAATATCCTGTGTGGTCGCATCCTGCTTCAGTCTGCGACAAACCTCAAACCCATCGATCCCCGGCATCATCACATCTAAAAGAATCAGATCAGGCTTCACCCGTTCCACAATCTGCAATGCAATCTCCCCACTGGGAGCCACAGAGATCGTGTATCCCTCCGCCTCCAGCAGTTCGCACAACACATCCAGATTGGCCTGGGTATCGTCCACCAGCAGAATCCTGACATCCAAATTTGATGATAGAGTGCAAAATTATGAAAACAGAACTCATTTTGTCAAATCCTCAAATTATGATGGGAAAGCCTGTCATTGCAGGCACGCGCATTCCGGTCGAGCTGATCCTTGAGAAACTGGCTGCTGGAGAATCCGTCGAGCAGATTTTGCAAGCCCACCCTCGATTGACTCAGGAGGGTATTCAGGCAGCTCTGGCATTTGCCGCACGCGTGCTACGTGCAGATATTGTCTATCCTATCGCGCAGACGGGTTGATGAACTTCCTTGCTGATGAAAGCGTAGATCATCCCATTGTGCGGATTCTTTCACGCAAATAACGCGCCTTACATCTCTATTGTCCCGAATGGTCGACAAAGACGATCACACAGCGCGAAAAATAAAGGCTTACGAGATGTTCTCGTAAGCCTTTTCCTTTGTGATTAAATAATGCTGCCTCAGCCCTGTCCTTGCGCGTCGAGCTCGCTCAAAATTTGCCTTAAAACTTCAAGGCCGTTGACCGCTGGATGATGCACAACCTGGTCCACAGCGCCTTCGTGAAGATGGTTCGGAACTCATACCATATTGACGCTCAAAAGGCTTTAACTCTTTCTGGATCTCTTCGTTCTGTTTTTCATACTTTTGCAAGTGCAAATGGATCAGTTTGTGTAGTGCCTGGTCTGCTAAATCCCCTGCCCCAATTTTCTCCATCGCCTCAATTTTTTCAATGAGTGTACTCATAGAAACCCTCAAATAGCAACAATACAGCTCAGAATAGTGATCCGATCAAGCCAGACAAAGCTGGGCTTCCTTAGAGATGCCCCAATGATGTGCGAAATGCAATGTAATTATAGATCTAAACAGGGCTGTAGCTCAGCTGGGAGAGCGCCTGACTGGCAGTCATGAGGTCGTGGGTTCGAACCCCATCAGCTCCACCAATAAAAAAGGGGTTACGCAATACTTGCGTAACCCTATCTTTGAGTAGTGGTAACGAATGGGGACAGATTCTGGATTGAGAGGAAATTGTTAAACTGTGGCGGGATCCGCAGCTACAATCCCAATTTGAGCATACCGGGCAAAGTCGGATCGGTTGAAAGTCAAAATGTGTGTGATCCCATTTGTCTTCATCATTGCCACAAGCCGTGTGTCGTGTATTTGAACGCCCGACACCTCGAAATCCACCACCAACCGACGCCATTCTGAATAGACCGATGGGTTATCCGATAACACAGGAAAAAGGCGTTCGATCAGCTTGAGCGCCCGATCGGCGTCCACGGGGGTGAGTCCCAATCCGTTGTGCTCCGCAGGTCGTGTCGCAACGTTCCAGAACTCCGCACAGTTTTGGGGTGAAATCTGCAGCTGATGGCCATCGCGTCGAAGTTTCCGTAATGCCGCACGGACAATCGGATGGTGCGGATCCCTGCGATCTGACAAATGGATCAAGACATTTGTGTCAACCAGATAGACCATGGGTTAGGGATGATCCGCATAGATGGCCGCCCGACTCAGCACACGCTCCGACAGAATGGGCGTATTTGGATCCATGCGCTCTGCCAACATATCGGCCAACCGATCCGCTACCCTTTCAAATTTCTCGTCGGATAACGAACCTGGTGGGTGTTGAAGCAGTTCTTCCACAGTCGGCGCAAGTGCCTTCACCAATATTTGACGCACACGCTCAGGATTCTGCAGGACAATGCCTTCCCGTAATTCTGCTTCCATTTCGCCAGACAATTCCAGCTTTACGGTTAAAGTCATTTTCAGATTCCTTTTTGGCCTGTTTGGATCGGCCCTCTCAGTACGGACAGGTCCGAAAAAGTGAAAAATTGATGTACGCCTCAAATCTACGCAATCAGCCCAGAAGGCACAACTCATAATTGGAATTGGCCCGGTTTGAGTAGTGACAAAAGTGGTGACATATTGGTGACACGGACGCGTCAGAAATATGAAAAAATAAAGGCTTACGAGATGTCCTCGTAAGCCTTTATTTGTGGTGCTAACGAACGGAGACAGATTCTGGTTTGATAACTCATGCGTGTTGATAATTCTAACCGATTTATTAGATTTATGTGTATTGCTTCTATAATATAACGGATATCTCAAATCAGGAGATAGCATGCCAAATGAACAACACCCCAACATTGTCGTCTTTTTCGTAGATGATATGGGATATGGAGACGTGTCGTGCCTCAATCCGGAAGGCAAAATATCGACCCCCAATTTCGATCGTCTTGCTCAGGAAGGTTTGGTTTTCACAGATGCCCATTCGACATCGGCAGTCTGTTCCCCTTCTCGTTATGGCCTGCTCACAGGGCGCTACAATTGGCGAACCGTCCTGCAGTCTGGCATTGTGCGGCACTATGGCGATCCACTCATTGCTGAAAATCGTGTCACCTTGCCCTCTTTCCTGAAAACGCACGGCTACCACACAGGGTGTATCGGAAAATGGCATCTCGGAATGGGGTGGGATTTTGAGGCAACCAAAGACTTCATTCCCGATGGCGACAAATACAATGCACGAAACTTCCCGGAGAATCTCTATCCCACGGAGAAACAAAAAGCCCTCTGGCAAGAGGCGTTCTCCAAACCCACTACCGGTGGCCCAACAACAAGAGGATTCGATACCTACTTCGGTGTCGACGTGCCCAACTGGCCTCCATACTGCTTTATCCAGAATGATCGAACAGTCGGCGTACCTTCCGAATTCCTTCCCGCACGCTTACTGGGCAACAACCAGGCGAGCACACCCGGCCCAGCAATGCCCTACTGGCATTTCGAACAATTGCTGCCCACCTGGGCCGAGAAGGCAGACGCCTATATCATGGAACATGCCGACAATCCCTTCTTTCTGTATCTACCCATGACATCTCCACACACGCCACTATCCGTCAACGCGCCCTGGATTGGAAAAAGTGGGCTGAACAACCTCTACGCCGATCTGGTGATGGAGACCGATGACATCTTCGGAAAAGTGCTAAGTTCCCTCGAAGAAAACGGCCTGACGGACAATACGCTTGTGATTTTTACATCAGACAATGGATGTGCACATTACATCGGCGCAACCATGGATGTAGCAGTAGATATCTGGAAATTGGATACTATGCCGGCAGTTGATGAAAGGGTGTTGGACGACTATTAACATATGCACATACTTCCTTGGCCAAGTGTATCATTTTGATGCTGTTGTCTTCTGATTTCTGGGCGTAAATGCCAACCGGATTTCATATCCGGTTCAAGATATTGACAAGCATAAACAATTTGTTTACATTTAAGGGTTATGATACGGTCATTTGCCGACACGGAAACCCAACGCTTCTACACGACTGGGAAATCGAGGCGCTATCCTTCCACCATTCAGACACGGGCAATGATGCGACTGACGCAGTTGGATGCCGCAACACGATTGGACGACTTGCGTCTGCCACCGTCGAATCGGTTGGAAGCCTTAAAACATAACCGCAGAGGCCAATGGAGCATTCGTATCAACAACCAGTGGCGCGTGTGTTTTCGCTTTGAAAATGGCGACGTGTTGGATGTTGAGATCGTTGATTATCACCGATAGGAGCCAGTGATGATTAAAAATGGTTTAGCGCCGATCCACCCGGGAAAGTTCCTGCTGGAAATCATTGAGGAGTTGGGCATTTCTCAAGCGCACTTCGCCCGCACCATTGGCGTTTCATCGATGCGGGTGTCTCATGTGGTAAATGGTACGCGCCCTGTTACAGCCGAGTTGGCACTCTTATTTGGCCAAGCCCTTGGCCAATCACCACAGTACTGGCTCAACCTGCAAGCGACTTACGACCTGAAAATCGCCGAGGCAGCCCTGGGTAAACAATTAAAAACCATTTCCGAGCTGTCCCCTATCTGAGAGGCTTGCATCCCACACTTCTCCGAAACAGTTCTTGACGCTCTGTCTCCGTCTCAAAATCCTGCTTCGACGTCCTCATTCACTGTAACCCATTTTCCTGTCAAATCCTTTCAGAACCGATCCCTGATGTAGACGGATGCGCGTTGTATCCAGGGGAGAGATGCGTATATTGGGAAAGCAGAGGTCGAAAGTCAGGAGCCAGAATGGGAGGATACGATGGCAGACCGGATCAAGATTGCGGCTGTTGTGACAGCATATTACCCACGCTCACACGCCGATGTGATTGTGACCAAGTTTCTGAAGGGTTTTCCAACCGATGAAGGTTTCCAGGAACCCCGGGTGGATCTGGTCTCGATGTACCTGGACCAGATCGCAGAAAAAGATATCGGGGTGAAACTGGCTGAAGAACACGGAATCCCGATTTTTCCGAGTATCCCCGGCGCACTGACGCTGGGTGGAAAGGATCTGGCCGTTGACGGCGTACTGCTCATCGGTGAACACGGCGACTATGCCTGGAACGAGAAAGAACAGCACCTGTATCCCCGCAGGTTCTTTTTTGAACAGATCTGTGGGATGTTCGCCACGTCCGGCCGGTCGGTGCCTGTATACAGCGACAAGCATCTGTCGTATAACTGGACAGATGCGAAGTGGATGTATGATCGGGCGAAAGCCTTAAACGTACCGTTTATGGCCGGGTCTTCCGCACCTCTTGTCTGGCGCAGCCCCTGGCTGGAATACGACCTGGAAACACCGTTGGAGGAAGCAATCTCCATTGGCCACGGGGGGCTGGAAAGCTATGGATTTCATGCGCTGGAGGTCTTACAGTGTATGGTCGAGCGTCGAGTGGGCGGCGAGACGGGAATTCAGGCGGTGCAATGTCTGGAGGGGGACGATGTGTGGAAGGCAAGAGATGAAAAACGCTGGTCACAAGCGCTGGCAGAAGCAGCCTGTGGAGCAATACAGGAGAAGGCGGAAGGCAAGATGGAGGTGCTGTGTGAAAATCCTGCGGTTTTTTTGATCGAATATTCGGATGGGCTCAAAGGGGCGATGCTGATGCTCAACGGCTATGTGAGAGAACGAGGGTTTGCAGGGCGTGTCGCGGGTCGAGTTCAGGGAACACGGATTTCCAATTTGAGGACAGAGCCCCACTCCCACTTCAGCTATTTAGGGCTCAATATTCAGGAGATGTTTCTCACCCATAAACCGCAGTATCCGGTGGAGCGGACCCTGCTGATAAGCGGCGCACTGGAGGCACTGATGGACTCGCGCTACCGGGGGCACGTGCGGGTGGAAACGCCCCATCTGGATGTTTCATACCAGTCATACGAGAAGCTGCCGATCCGCCCGAGGGGGCCGAAACCGTCGGGCGCAAGTTTAATCCCCCTTTAAATTCAATTCAAGATTATGTTCCATAACCAGAGCCGCGATCCAGATACTGAGTCTCTCCTCAGCCATCACTCACGGCCCAGCATAA
This sequence comes from bacterium, assembly GCA_027296045.1. Classification (GTDB taxonomy): domain Bacteria; phylum Latescibacterota; class UBA2968; order UBA2968; family UBA2968; genus JAPUJS01. Next base: position 15,644 of record JAPUJS010000202.1, read on the forward strand.
TCTCGATCCTTTAGCATCCCCGCAATGGCCGTTCCTCTCGCCTCCCATCCAGATCTGATCTACTCAAAATCCTGCTTCGACGTCTTCATCCAACGGGAAGATCGGTCTCGGACACCGTCTGTAGGGAAGCGTCTTCAGGTTTGCGCTTGTCGAGCCCGGTACATCGGCATACAGGATCTGAGACGCGAGGGGCTCGTAATGGGTCCGGAAGCCGTTCGGCGACTTAGCGACTACGAAATCGTAGTCGCGGGGGTCTTCCCCCTGCGAGAGGAAGAAGGCCGACGACGTTGTTGCCGCCGCTCGTTCGGACGCAACAACCGTGTGCTGCTTCAGCCTGAGCTTCGCTGTCCGACCTGCGCGTCCCGGCACGGGGCCACCGCCGTACAGCCCGTCGCTCAGTGCCTGTACATAGACCTCCGCTTCAAGGGGTGAGAACCGTTCTTTGTCGATCGACCCACCGAGTGGGACATTGAAACTGCTTCCGACGCCCGCCTCGAACGCGCTCGCCACCGCAGGCGCATCCACGATGAAGATCAAAGCGCGCTTGCTGTAGTTGTATTCGAGCAAGCCTTTCAGGATCGCGTTACTATCGCCCGACGCTCCAGATGCCGTCGAGTCTGCCGGGTCACCACACACGGTCAGCCCGTCCTTCTCCTCGGCTCGCTCGACAATCTCCACCATCGACATCAGGTCCGCGAACCACAGATTGCGGTTGGCCCACATAAAGCGCGCCAGCTTCATCGCCTCTTCCTGGGCGCGCGCTTCGTCCCCGTCGGTTGTCACGATCGTGTTGGACCTCAGATCGGGCACGTCGGTGAACGGATTTCCGATGTTTACGCCTGCGGCCACCCCACCAGGTGTCGCCTCGAACGCCTGACACATCTGTATCGCTTCTCCGAACTTCCCGGTTTTCGTGATCAGCTCATTCCCCCGGGCAAGAAGGGGAATCTTCACACGCGCCGTCACGGGGTTCTTCACCTCCCCGTCGAGCATCTTGAGCAGATTCTGAGCGGCTCGAGCACCGGTTTCCTGCTGGTCGACGTGCGGATAGGTGTGGAGAAACGAGATCGCATCGATCCCTTCGATGATGCGATCCGTAATGATGCCGTGCAGGTCCATCGAAGCTGTGAGGGGCACGTCCCCGACGTGTTTACGTATGCCCTCAATGACCCGTCCTTCGGGGTCGTCCTCCGACTCTCCCGCCATCGCCCCGTGCAGGGCCAAACACACGCCGTCGATGTTCGACTCGCTTTCGACAGCTTCGAGCAGCTCCCCAATCAGTCGATCCAGATCCGCCGTCGCCACTGGGCCGCCCGTGCCCGACCAGGCGGCATAAGTCGGCACGATCTCGATATCGTCCCGCTTGTCGAGCACCTCTACGGTACCGCGGGTGGACCCGCCGGACTGTCGAAAAGCATCCAGAATCTCTTGCCCGCGCAGAATGTTGAAGTCGTCGTATATCATCGGCTTGGGATTGAAACTCCCCGTCTCCTGCATGAACGTGGCGATGAGTACCCGTTTCATCTGTTATCTCCTTGTCGTCCAATAACCCCACGCGAATAATCCATCCCTTCTTTTTGGAAGGCGCGTGAAAGGGATGGGGTCATCTCCCGCGCCCGGCGTATCATCTACTCGATGATACCGCCAGTTCGCCGCTGCGTCAAGAGGAGAACAACACGTGTCTGTCAGAACCACGAGACGACCTGAGCATCGTGCGAGGCGTGGGAAGGCTTGCAGGTGGGTGACCGCGTTCTCACCACTCAAACACGCACTTCAAGAAGCTGTGGAAGCTGACTTTGAAAAATTTATGAATGAATCAGGTGAAAAAGCTTATTGCAAAATCTCTGTGCCTGAATTATTATGGAGAAGATGCCCGCGCCTGTTATCTGACAGACGCTCGAGGGCAGAAT
>JAPUJS010000203.1 GCA_027296045.1 bacterium
GTCGAGCCAACCGTCCACGTCTACCTGCCTCATCTTGTCGCCGAAGAGGACCTGCAAAAGGACGCTCTGGCAATCCGACTCAAAAAGCAACACCCGCTCTACGCCCTCGACGTCCGTGGCCTCGGGGAATCCCTATCCGACGACGAGCGTTCCTTCGATCACCCCTACGGTATCGACTATATGAACAACGGCTACGGCCTGCTTCTGGGCGAAAGCTTTTTAGGACGCCGGGTACACGACGTATTGTCCACCCTAGATCTGCTTGTCCACGAAGGGGCCCGCCGGGTACACCTCTACGGCCGGGGTCAGGGATCCATCCTGGCCCTGTTTAGCGCTCTGCTGCACCCAAAAGTCGCCACCGTCACACTCAAAAACGCCCCCCTGTCCTACCACAGTTGGACGCAGACCCCTCTGGTCAGCTGGCCAACGGCCAATGTGCCACGAGGCGTGCTCCACGTGCTGGACTTGCCGGACTGCATCCGTGCGCTGGGAAACAAAGTGCGCCTCATACAGCCCTGGGGACCGGAGATGAAAGCATTGACCGGACGCCCACTGGAAAGAGCGTTGAAAGAAACCGGGTTGTCCAAAACATTGCTCCAGAAAACTTGAAAACGGCCAAATCCCCCTTGTGTTCCCCCTTTGGAAAAGGGGGAAAAAGGAATGGAGCCCAATGGAGAACCAACAGACCCAGTCTCTAATCAATATCGTCAGCAAACTCAGGGTGTTCCAGGGGTTAGGTCTGAGCGAATCCGCGCGACTGCTGAAAGTGTGTTCGTCCAGAACCTATGGCCAGAACGAAATCGTCTACAACGCCGGCGAGCAAAGCGGAGAAATGTTCATCCTGCTGCAGGGAAAACTAAAAGTCATTGGCCAATCGGGCGCCGAACTGGGCGATATTTTGCCCGGCACCTGCTGTGGCGAAATGGGCATCTTCACCGGACAGCCCCGATCGGCAACCGTGGTCGCCATCGAACAATCCACGGGATTTGCCATCACCAAATCAGACTTTCGAACGGTCTTGCGGTCCGATACAGGACTGCAGGTGAAAATCCAGCAAAACATCATCACCATGCTCTGTGAACGCCTGCAAGGGGCAGATATGAACATCGATAGCTATGCCGGAAAATTGAAACAGGTGCGCGATGAGCACGGAATCTAAACTTAGTGTGAACATCGATCCAAATGAAAGGCCCTTTGCCAAATATGGCAAAGGGCCTTTCGGTTTCTCAGGGAATGGGAACTACCCAAAAGAAAAATCGATTCCCATATCACGATCATCGATTATATTGTGCGGTGTTTCATTAGCTTTTGCCCGGAGTGGAGGAACCCCGCTTCTAAGAAACCATCCCCCATGAGGGAGGGATCCTATGTTTCCAGAAGACCTGAAGAATCGACTGAAAACGGTTCACGCATTTGCAATCACGCCCTTTCAACCGGACGACATCTCGCAGATCAATATAGAAGGCCTGCGAGGCAATTTACGATTTCTTATCGACAGAGGCGTGCGAGCCATCACCCTGGGTGGTGGCACTGGAGAAGTGAATGCCCTGACCGACATCGAACTGCTCACCCTCGCCGAAGTCGGCCTTGAAGTAGCACATGATGATCAGGCCCTCATCTTGCCTACCCTACCTGGCAACCTTGGCGTTGCCATAGAACTCGCCCCCAAACATGAACATCAGGGTGCCCGGGTCGCCCTGGCAATGGCGCCCTACATTCGCGATCAGACCCCCGACAACCTCGAAGGCATCTTTCAGTATTACAAAACCCTTGCCGAAGCATCCAACCTGGCCTTGATGCCCTACAACACCCAGGACTGGCCGCCCGAATTCTTTGAACGCCTGGCCGAAATTGACCAGATCATTGGCATCAAAGACCCCTGCTTTGTTCCGCACAATCTTTTTAAAGCCATCAAGCGACTCGGCGACCGCTTTGTCTGGATCGGCAACAAACGCCACGACCCGGGCGTGCTCCACTTTCGCTATCAGGCCGGCATCCAAGGCTACACGGCAGGCCTTATCAACTTTGTGCCAGAACCATTTGTGGAACTCCACGCCTGCGCCCTTCGCCAGGATTGGAACCGGATGATCGATATCCAGGAAACGCTTGCACCCCTCGAACGCCTCCGAAACATCTACAGCGAAGCAGTCCTCAAAACCGGCCTCGACCTGATTGGATTGGCGGGAGGACCGATGCGTCCGCCGCGACTGGACATCAGCGCAGAAGGCCGGGAGCAGGTTGGGGCGGCAATGGTTGAAATGGGCTTGGAAATGAAATGAGGGGCTGGATGGTGAGGGGCTGGATCACGAAATCCTCTCCGATCCGCACAGCCCGCCGCACGGAACCCTCCCCCCGCTTCTTCTACCCACCACGAAGGGCCACGGAACACCACCACACGCTACTCCAAAAATCGCCGCAACACATTTGCCGTTACCCTCGACACTCCTTCATCCACCAGCAGCGAACTGATATAGGTAATCGACCCGGTGGAAAACACCGCTCCGCCGCCTTCGGGTTTGTGGACCACCATCTCGGCCCCTCCGTGGTCCACATTGGTACCCTTTGCCAGCAGGTGTACATTGGATGGCGAGCTGGGAGAAATCTTATCCGTCTCGTGTCCCGAAGCGCCCCCCGGAATCCGCATATGTAAACAAGCCTCGCCGAACAAATCGCCGTTTTGCAATCCCGTATTGGCAAACACCCAGTGAGCTGCATCTTTTACTTCATAGGGCGCGGCCGTCATAATGCCGGCATCTGTGAACACCACGCCCAGCAAATTCGCCTCCGACTCCTGCCGCATATGAAACCGGCTTTCAAAGCTTTCGGCCTGCTTTCGCCGGGCATCCCCATTGCGCACAATCATACCATCTCGGTCTACAAACTCGACCTCACAGTTCAAGCCGTTGCCGCCCAAATACATCAACCGCCCGCCCCGGTTGAACACCCAGTCTTTTAACTCGTAATACATCTTGCTGGACCAGTATTCGGGATGGGGTCCCAACATCAACACCCGGTAATCGTCCAGCTTCACATCGCCAAAATGGAACTGGGTTTCCGACCACAAATCGTATGCAAACCCCTCGCGCTCCAGCCAGCCCAGGAGCCGCCATTCGGCAGGTGCAATATGATTGGGCGCTCGCCCTTCGATCGGATCGGTCACCTGCACCGCTTCCGGCACGTGGTTAATTGGTTCGGGACGGTCAAAGGAAAGCGGCAAATAATCCTCGGTATCGTAATTTATATGTTCCGGATCGGTATATCGTTTCAACTCCAATCGGGCATTAATGGTCGGCGTGGACGGCATCCGATCCGGGTGGATATAATTACTCCGTCCTCCAAAATTATTGTACGCATTCCAATTCATATCCGACGCCAGCACGGCAACCTGTGACCGGGGTTCAGCGGGGGCAACGACCCACGGAAAAGAAAAAAACGCCCCCGACTCACCCTTCGCGTGCAAGTAATACAACCCCGATTGAGCTGGCGCCGTCACATATTGCTTGTGTGTCGGGCTGGTATATCCAAATTTGTTCCACTGCACCCCTGTCTGGGTATAATCCCCATCCGGACTCAACTGCACCGTCGCCCGCGGACCGTGCTCATCATACCACCCGATCGGCCGCACCAATTCCTTCTTCCACCCGTATCGCCACAGCTCCAGCTTATACGCTTCCGGCGAATGCACCCGAAACTCCGACCGGTCCCCTGCCCGAACACATTTCGGCCACATATACCCGAGAATACAATCTGTCAGCAATCGAAACAGATAGGGCTCGCCTTCTTTTGCTTCCATCTCCACAATTTTCGACCCAAACCCATCTTTTGCCAGCGTCACCCGACAGGGCCCCGGCGCAATATCTGCATAGACAGCTCCCGACGCCCGGGAGCGGGTTCCCACCGTTTCCGAATCGGTCTCAAACTCCACCAACACATCGGATAAGGCAATATATCGCTCGTCACTCACATAGCCCACCAGCATAGCAACACTCCTAAAAAAGGAAGAAAAGAGAAGAACATCAGATCCCGAAAATCCTCGCCGCATTATCCCACAAAATCATCTGCTTCAAATCGTCCGAAATATCTGCGTGCAACACCCGTCCCAACTGGAAAGTAAACCCATTTAATGGATGATCCGACCCGTACACAATCTGCGTGGGCGGCACCTGATCCACCAGCCAGGCCAGCACCCCGCGGGGCATATTGGAAACCCCTAAATCGAAAAACAGATTATCCCGTTCGTTGGCCACATCCACAAATCGGGCAAGCGCATCTCGACCCCCACCACCAATATGGGCGTAAATAAACTTCATATCGGGATGATCGCCCAGAAGCTGATCGAGAAATTCGGGAGAAGGGCCTTGATAAACATGACACAGCACCGGACACGCTTGTTCCTGTGCCGTCTGAAAAGCCAGACCGTATCGGGCATCTTCTGTGGACGTCTCGTGTAAGGAACAGTGCAACTTGATCCCTCGACAACCCAAATCTCCAAATCCCCGCTTCATCTCGTCGCCCATTTCCAATTCATAATTTGGATTGTAGACCACATATCCCACCAGTCGATCCGGGAAATTCTTCACGGCCTCGCCTATTCGGTCGTTGCCTGCCCGATAGTCCGGGCCAATAGCCTGGATATCGCTCACCGCAAACCGCTCCACGCCCACCTGATCCATCCGTTCCACCATCTGCTCGCCCGTCCAGTCGCGATAGTACTTCCGCTCCCACCGCCCCAAATGCCCGTGCACATCAAACACCCGAAACCCGCCGGATCCACAGGGCCAGGAACGCGCCTTCCCGGGCGGCACTTCGGCCAGGCCAAACAGACCCCGGGCCGTATTGCCCGCGATGGCTGCGCCTATTTCCGGAGAAACCTGGGCACCCTCCAGAAGGGCAATCGGACCTCCCGCATCATAGGCCGGAAGTCCCGATCCGAACAACAGCCGGTTTGGACCGAAGCGCGCCACAAGTTCCTCCGCAATCCGCGATTCCTGGATATACGAAGT
>JAPUJS010000204.1 GCA_027296045.1 bacterium
ATCACTCGCCAACACAAACCCAAAAAAAGAGTCAGGAACCCAATGTCCCTGACTCCTGATTATGGACGCCCTTGCAAACGCGTCCTGTAAGACGCCGTGCGTAGTCTGGACAAATAAGATAGCTTCTAACCTAAACCCAACACATCGTTCATAGTATACATCCCCGGATCGGCGTCGACCACAAAGCGAACCGATCGCATCGCCCCCATTGCAAACGTGTCCCGGCTTTGCGCCCGGTGAACCAGTTGAACCGTTTCGCCAATCCCCCCAAACGTCACCGTATGTTCCCCCACAAGATCCCCCGCCCGGATCGCGTGTATCCCAATCTCTTCTCGGGTCCGTGCCCCCGTATCCCCATGCCGGCCATACACGCCCACCTCGTCCAAATTTCGATCCAGCCCGGCTGCCGCCGCCCTGGCAAGAGCCAGAGCCGTACCGCTGGGCGCATCGGTTTTAAACCGATGGTGTGCCTCCACAATCTCCACATCGTATTCATATCCCAAAATACGAGCCGCCTCTTCCACAAGACGGGTCAACACAGTGACACCCACACTGAAGTTTGGCACATACACGCAGGCCACATCCGACAATGCCTCGGCCATCGCCGCTTCTTGTTCGGAGGACAAACCCGTTGTGCCCACCACCATCGGCTTTCCGGCGGCACCGGCAATCTTCGCTGCGTCAACCGTTGGATCGGGAGGCGCCGTAAAAGCCACCACCACATCTGCACTTCCAATCACTGTTTCCAGATTGTCCACCACATGAACCCCCAGATGCGAGGTTCCAATCAGCTCCCCGATATCCCGTCCAATATCCGGATTTCCAGCATACTCCACCCCCCCCGAAAGGTCCAGCCCATCCCCTTCCAGCGTCAAATGGGCAATCCGTCCGCCCATTCGCCCCGCAACACCACAAACAACCACACGAATCATAAAACCGCCTCCATATATACGATAGAAAAGAGGTCCCGACAGGTCAAACCGACTGCCGACTCTTCCGTCGGATAAATCCGTCCCGAGCCCCTACACCCGGGGTCCAGCTGCCCGGACCCCTTCGGAGGAATCAGCTTCAAATGCCTTGAAATTTTCGCGAAACATGCCTGCCAATTTGCTGGCCGTCCGATCATAGGCGTCCTTATCTTGCCAGGTATTTCGGGGCATGAGCACCTCAGACGGCACATCCGGACAGGACGTGGGCACCCCAACCCCAAAAACCGGATCTTCTTCGATAGGCACCGATTCGAGTTTTCCAGACAAAGCAGCCCGAACCATCGCCCGGGTATACCCGATTTTCATCCGTTTCCCAACCCCATAGGGGCCACCCGTCCAACCCGTATTGACCAGCCAGCACCGGGATTGAAACATTTCCAGTTTTTCACCCAGCATTTTCGAATAAACCGTGGGAGGCAATGGCAAAAACGGCGCACCGAAACAGGCGCTGAACGTTGCCTCAGGTTCGGTAACCCCTTTTTCCGTGCCGGCAACTTTAGCGGTATATCCCGACAAAAAATGATACCGCGCCTGCTCGGGCGTTAACCGGGAAATCGGCGGCAGCACCCCAAATGCATCGGCCGTAAGCAAGATCACATTTTTCGGATGCCCCCCCATCCCCGAAGGCACGAAATTTTCCAAATGGGTAATAGGATAGGCCGCACGCGTATTTTCGGTCAGCGACTCATCGTCGAGATCCAAACGCCGGGTCTGGGTATCCATCACAACATTTTCCAGAATGGTGCCAAATTTTCGGGTAGCTTCATAAATCTCGGGTTCGCCCTCCTCCGACAGCCGGATGGCCTTCGCATAGCACCCACCCTCAAAATTAAACACCCCCCGATCGCTCCAGCCATGTTCGTCGTCGCCAATCAGCGGCCGATCCGGATCGGTAGACAACGACGTCTTTCCAGTTCCCGAAAGCCCAAAAAAGAGCGCCACATCGCCATCGGGTCCCACATTGGCAGAACAGTGCATGGGAAACACGTTCTGTTTGGGCAGGAGATAGTTCATAATCGTAAACACCGATTTCTTGATCTCTCCCGCATAGCGAGTCCCTGCAATAAGCACCAGGCGCTTTTCAAAACTCACCAGAATCGCACACTCCGAATAGGTGCCATCAATATCGGGATTGGCCAGCATATGAGGTACATGGATCACCGTAAATTCCGGTTTGTGTCTGGCCAGCCGATCCGGGTCCAGTTCTCGGATAAATATGTTTCGCGCAAACAAATTTTGCCAGGCCGTTTCGGTGATCACCCGAATGGGCAACCGGTATTCCGGATCGGTTCCGGTATAACAGTCCTGCACAAAAATATCTTTGCCCTGGAGATAGGCCAGCATGCGGTGGTAAAAGGCATCAAAACGATCCGGATCAAACGGCCGATTCACCTCTCCCCACCAGACCTCATCGGCCGTTTGGGAGTCTTTCACGATAAATTTGTCGTTGGGCGAACGACCCGTGTGATGTCCGGTCTCCACCACCAGGGGTCCCAGGTGGGCAACCAGCCCTTCTTGCCGCTGCACGAAGGCCTCATACAATGCAGGCGTCCGCATATTCCAGAAAACATGGTTCACATCCTGAAGACCGTGGTTCTCGACCCCATACTGACTTTTCCCTGTACTGCTAGCTTCAAACATGAACACTCCTTAATCCGAATACGCCAACCCCTCCAGGGTGGCAGCATCGTTCAATCGCGCGTCAATATCAACGTTAAAAAATGAAGCGATTGGGGCAAAAATTTCAGGATCATTCTCCTGAACCGTACGGGCATTCTCCAACACTTGCGCCAGTCCCGCCCGGTTCATCTTGCCCAATGGCTGTCGACACGGCCCGGCCGGCATGCCCAAAATATTCATCAGCGTCTTGACAGGAAGCGGGTTCCGCGCCTTTACCGTAGTCGTGCCAAAAGGCGTTCCTTCTTCCGAAAGAACCCCCACCATCCCGAACAAAGGCTTCAACGCCTGGCGCAGCCGATCTGCCTCATCCATATTGCCATTATTAGTTGCCTGAGTAAACCGCTGCACCGCCCCGGGCACCACATTGGACATCACCGAAATTACCCCCGAAGCCTTGACCCGCTCGTCCGTCATCATATCATATGTCATATCGTCGTCGCCGGACAAAATCCGGAAATCGTCTCCACAACATGCACGCGTCCGGGCCATGTTGTCCAGTTCTCCCGTGGCCTCCTTCACCGAGCGCACATTCTTGAATTCCCGGTGTAGAATTCCCAGATCTTCCGATAACAGCTTCGTACCCGACCGTCCGGGAATCACATAGGGAATCATCTCCATATCCGGAAAAGCCGCAGCAACGGGCGCAACATATTCCTTTCGGATCTCCAACGAACTCGGACCATTGTAGTAGGGATCCACCAATAAAATAGAATCCGCTCCCAGATGGGCGGCGTGTTCGGCATTTTTCAGCGTCTTTGCCGTCGAATTACACCCCGCTCCGGCAATCGCACTCCCATGTTCCTTGCATTGGCCGATCACAGACGTGGTGATCAAATTGTGTTCTTCCTGTGTCAACGTCGGACTCTCGGCCGTCGTCCCACAAGCCAACACCCCGCTTACTCCCTCCGACACCTGGTAGGCCACCAGTTGCTCCAGCCCTGCCTGGTCCACTTCTAGATCCGCCGTAAACGGGGTAATCAACGCCGTGTAACACCCCTGTCCTTCAAACATAAGGAAACCTCCTGATTGCGCAGAACCTCCACACACAAACATAAAAAAAGCGCCGGCATCCAGGGGGCAGAGGCATCGCCGGCCGCGATTTGTGCAGCAGGGATCCTGCAAAGCAAGAGAGCGCTCCACAGAGGTCCACTCTGTGACAGTCCTGTAGATCTTATCCAAAAGACCAGCCCCGCTCCGAAAACGGACCGGATCGGGACTTCGGCAACCCACCCCTTTCTCTCGACAATACGGATCCGCATCCTGGTGCCGGATATTGATGGTGGTTCGCGCCTCTACCCTTGCGATGGGGCAAAATTTACCCAAAGGTCTATACCCTGTCAAGGCTTTAAATCCGCCCCAAAGCATCAACCCAGGATGGCAGCAATCACCTGCTCTGTATTGCTGAAATCTTCGAATAGAAAATCCGGCTCAACCGCCGAAAGCTTTTCCCTTGAATACCGTCCCGTTGCCACTCCTATCGCCTTCACGCCCAGATCCTGACCGCACAAAATATCATTGGGTGTATCGCCAATCACCACCATATCCTTCCCCTCAAATCACCTCCCGGTCAGATCTTCGGCCGCCCGCTGCGCCAGGAGCGGTGTGGGGTGTGGTTCTGCGGCCCTCTGCGATCCCCCTCCGCGATCCTTCACGACAACCTCTTCAGTTCTTCCAAAAGCCCTTCCTCCACCTCAATCCCTTCCCGCAACCGCACCTCTCGTTCCCGAAACGCCCGTTCGCCCGGTATCAAAATTTCCTCCACCCCTTCTGCCTTATCGGCACCTTTAATCCGGTCTACAAATTCTTGAATCCCACCTTGAAACGCCTGCTTATCAATAAAGATCGTAGGTTCGATCGCCAGCATAAAGATCCCATAATCCTTTCCCACTTCCGGCACCGGTGCTCCCTGCATCATAATGCCGGATAAAATCTGCACCATCACGCCCAGTGCATATCCCTTGTGTCCGCCAAAGGGCAAAGCAGACCCTTTCCGGGCCACTTCCGGGTCGGTCGTCAATTTCCCGTCTGGACCCAACGCCACCCCTTCGGGAATATCCACACCGTCTTTGATGGCCATCAAAATCTGCCCATTGGTAATCGCCGCGGCCGACATATCCACCAGAATCTGTCCACCCGGCGCTGGAAATCCCGCTGCAATCGGATTGGTGCCCAACACGGCTTCCGTCCCACCCCACGGCACAATGCGAGGATAGGTATCGCACATCACCAGCCCCACCATCCCGGCATCGGCAATCATCGAAGCATAATAGCCCAGCATCCCGCAATGGTTTGTGTGAAATGCCCCCACCACGCCCAGCCCCACCCGATCTGCTTTGCCCACCACCATTCGGGCACACCGATGTGCCACCAGATAGCCCAGGTTTTCTTGCCCGTCCACCAATGCATAAGCCCCCCCGTCCTTGGCCAGCATCATGGCCGATCTTCCACCCCTTGCAAGCCGATCGGCAATTCCGGGCAACCGAATCAACCCATGGGTAGATCGCCCGCGCAGTTCCGCCTCCAACAAAATATCCGTCACAATATGCGCATCCCCTTCCACCAGGCCGCTTTCTTCCAAAATGTCTTGGGAAAGGGTTCTCAAATCCTCAAGATGAACCTTCATGTGCATCCTTACTGTTAGGAATAAGAAGAGCCTTGTTTCCTGCAATGTAGTTCCGACGGTTTCGATGTGTCAAGTGAAAGCTTGACTTTGTGTTCTTACATCCTCATATTTTTAAAAATCAACGATCTATATTCTATATCGGGGTATCCTATGCCCAAACGGAAAAAACGCCACCTGCCGGCCAGGCACCAGCAGGCCCTGCAGCGTCAACAGATGAGCCCGGTCTTATCTGAAACACAAAAGGAAAAGATCCTCGCCCGGTTCAAAAACCTCAAAGGCCTCACCCGCACCTTCGTGTCTGAAATCTTCTCCCAGGCCCGTAAAGCCCGGGGGCGATTGGACGAAGACGTCTACGGCATCTTGCAGGTCACCATGGACGCCCTCCAGCAAACCAAAGGCAACCCGCCCCCCCTGGTCTTTGGCGTCAGCCACTACCAGACCGGCGAGGTCGAGCAGGTCGGCTTTATGCCCGAAGGCATGACCGAAATCCCGCCCGGCGGTCGCTTTGTCACCAATCATCCGGGCCTGCGCCCGCCCGACCTCATTCCGCCCGGCGGTCCTCCCCAACTCAGGGGCTGAAGTGCAATATGGCCGAAAAGCTATCCATCCGCATCTACACACCCGAAGAACTTCGGATGCTGGCCGCCGAAGGTCGGCTCAAGGGCAGAGGCATTCAAAATCTGGTCCAACTGCGCCCGGACCAGACCATCCACGACCGCCCGATCCAGCAGGCCGTTTTCGAACGCAGCGTCCAGCGCTTGCCCGGGTGGTCCGATCCCCTCCCCCTCTTCCACACCTTTCTCGACCTGATCCAGATCCACAGCCCATCTGGCCGCGAAGGCCCTGTGGCCGACTACCTCTCCGATCAGCTCTGGACACTCGGCTTCCACGACCAGGATCGCGACTCCTACGGCAACCTCCTGGCCACCAAACCGGCCACCGACCCCCGGGCCCCCAACCTGCTCTTCACCGCCCACATGGACTGTGTGTATCCCGGAAATGGTGCCTCCGTCAAACCCGTTTTCACAAAAAGCGGAGAGGTGCGCACCGATCGGCAAAACAGCCTGGGCGCAGATGACAAAGCCGGGATTGCCGCCATTTTATCGACCCTTTGCTACATCAAACATGCCGGGTTGCGCCACGGTGAAATCCGAGTCGTCTTTACGGTGCAGGAAGAACTGGGCTACCGCGGCATCAAACAAGTGCCGGCCAACATCCTCAACAACATCCACCTGGTCCTCAGTATGGACCCGCCCGTGCGGGTCGACCGAAACGAAACCGCCTCCCTGGCCGTCCTCCACATGCCCCCGGCACACCCCTTTGTCCAGCTCACCCGGCAGGCCGCCCTGAATTGCGGGTTGAACCCCGTCATCCTCTTTGCCGAAGACGGCTATGTGGGCGGCGATACCATTTGTCTTTCTCCCCTCGGTGCGCTGGTTGTCGATTTTTGTTCCTGCAGCCGCTATCCCCACACCCAGCACGAACACATCCGCTTTCCCGACCTGGTCAACCAGACCAACTGGATGATCGCCACCACCGAACAGGTCCTGGCCTTCGACCCTTCCAACCTGGAACTTCGCGCCCTCTACGGCGACGAACCCATCGGCGCCCTGACCGGCGTGCGCAAACAGATCCCGGTCACCGAAGACCTGCTGGCAGAAAAACGAGGGCTTGCGCGGGCCCTGCAATATCGGTTTGGCCCCGCCCAGGTCCCCGTGCTGGTCCAACTGTCTGCCATCACGCCTCGCCTGTGTGACCCGCAATTATTAAAAGACTTGATTTTGGCCTACGAACGGTGCCTATCACAAGACCAGGTTCCCCAGGTCCTGCGCGACATCACCCTGGCCCTTTCCCACCTGTCCACCAATCTGGCCGACGTCCGACCGCTCGAATTCCTCATCCCGGTCCTGCACGGGGTTGTCGAACGCGGCGGAGACGAAGTAGCCCGCGTCAATGCCCTCAATGTCCTATCCGAACTCTTTCAAAAAGAACGGCGAGTGGCCACCAAAACGCGTCTGTTACGCACCTTAATTCTCTGTCTGCAAAGTACCTCCCCCGGGGTTATAGAAGCCGCCCAACGGTTTTTCCGGGCCAATCTGGACCATACCATTTACGCCCTCACCGTGGCCTTCTGCAACCGGAATCGAGCAGGCTGGGAACGCACCCAAAATACCACCCGAATCGTCAACAGCCGCACCCGGGGCCGGGAAGATGCTGTTCGCTGGACCACCATCCGACAAAATATATTGCAAATTCTTCTGGAAGAAGACCGCATCCTGCCCGAAATGCTGGAGTGGATTTTCGAGTACGACGGCGTTGCCACCCAGCAAATCGCGGTGGGTTATATCGACCCATCCCACACCACACAGGTGGCCGAGCGCATTTTGCACAACCTCAAATCCCGCCAGCCGGGCATCCAGGAAACCGCCGTTCACTTTGTAGGCACCCACCGCATGGTCCTGGCCATCAAACCCCTGGTCGACCTGCTCCTAAATCCCCATATTTGCCGCAACCGCAGCCTGGTCGAATGGTCTCTGGATGCCATCGGTCAACCGGCCCTGGATGAGGTCGTGTCCCGCCTCGGATCCGACACCGATTTTGCGCCCTTTGTTCGCCGTATGTTCAACAGCCACGACCGGTCCACAGACGCCGATTTCGCCCAACTTGGCCACGATCTCCAGGACACCTACGGCCCCACATTCAGCCTGGAAGACCCCTCTCAGCTCTCGATGCTCGGCCATTATCTGGGCAATCCTGGTCTGACCAGTCTTGAGGATCTGGCACGGTGGGAAAAGCGGCGCTCCATTATCTTCTACGCCCACACCTCCAAACTCTATCCCAACTACAAAGATCTCGAGCGGCTTGCCGAACTCCTCGAAGAGGCCGACAAACACTGCCGGTCCCATTTCGCCCAGATGGCCGCACAGGTCAACATCTTCGAAGACCCCGAGTTCCTCACCCTCATCGGCCAGGAAAATGCCCGCTTTCTGGAACACTTTGTCTGGGTCGAAAAACAGGTAAACCGCCGTGTGGTGCTTTCCCGCCTCAGAGAATTCATGAACGGCGCCCAGCTCGATATGGCCGATCCCCAGGATGTGGACCTCTATTACCTTTATCTGCTCAAACAAAGTCCCAAAATGCCGGACCGCACTCGATATCTCAAACACATTGTAGAAGCCCGGCGGTACCTCTTCCCACCGGTCCAATCCTACTGCAAAGCCTTCACCATTGTGGGCGACCGCATCGAAGAGGTCGGGACCGTAGACCGGGAACGCGTCAAAGCCCTCATTGCCGACCTTCCAGGGCGCGAAACACGCGAGGATCGGCTCCGAAGCTTGCTCTATGGCAAGGCCCTGGCAAAAAAAGAGAAACAGCGGCTCATCAACACCCTGGCCGAAGCATATGGCATCGATGTCAATCCCTACAACACCCTGGAAGATCGCGCAGAAGCCCTTATCGAAGACATCGACTTTGAATTCGACGCGGCCTACCGAACGGTTCCCCAAATTGCGTTTGCCCACCTGATGCGCGTGCGCATGAAACACCGGGCAGATGACTTGATTACTCCTCTTGCCGACTATGCCCTGGAATATACCCTGATCAACCATCCCGAAATACAGGAAGTACTCGATAGCGGGGAAACCGACCTGCTGCTCGACAGCCTCAACGACCTGTTCACCGACCGGGTCTTTGAGGCCGAACGCGAACTCTCCGAAGACCTCTTCCAGGACCTGCAGGACAAACACGTCAAAGCCCTGGCCCAGTTTTACGAATCCCAATGGAAAGGCATTTTACGAAACCTCAAAAAATACATCCCCAACGATCGCACCGCTGAAATGGTTGCAGCCACCGAACAGGCCATGCTCGAATACGACCTCTCCGACGAAGAAGCAGCCAACCAGCTCGACACCAACCTCAACCGCCTCGTCCAGATCATCCGCCCCGACGATCCCGATCTTCTCACCTTCCACGACCGACATCGCGAATACTTCAAAGTCTATACTGCCGTGCTCCGGACTCGCAACATCCGCCAGCTCAAGCGCGTCTATCGCGAAGTCTACCTCATCCTTCAGGACGAACTTTCTTTTGCCAATCGCGAACACAAATCCGATCCCAGTCGTTCCGTGCCTCGCCTGCTCACCGGAGACAAAGAGGAAGACAATCGTGTGGAAAGAATCGCCGCCGCCCCGGGATACCTCCAATATGCCCGCAAAGAGTTGGGCAAACTCACCAAACTCATGAGCGATTTTATCCTCGAAAAGGCCTTCGACCAACAAACTCGCACCGTCCAGGCCGAAATCACCAAGCTCCGCCAGATTGTCATCGGCACGTCCCAAATTTTGTGCGCCCCCAGCAAAGATGTCAGCATCATCTACCGTTCCTGGCCGGGCAACGATTGCAATACGGGCGATATCAAACAAATCGTGTGTCCCGACTGTTCCTTCTACAAAATCATTTCCGACGGTGCCTGGAAAGGCTATTTTACGCTCGTGGAAGTCCGCCGGCGCAACGAACGCGCCTTCCTGATCGATGTGCTCAACTTCAGTGGCCTCAAAATGGCAAACGAGAACTTCATCAAAGTCCTGATGCACCAGGTCATCCAGACGGCCAAAGCAGAAGGCTGCCGCTATGTGCTCACCAGCCTCCAGGATACCCACCTTTCCAACCGAGACTACATCCGCCGGGCATTCCGCAAAGTCTTCCCCTCCC
>JAPUJS010000205.1 GCA_027296045.1 bacterium
CGATTGCGTGAATCAACGCACCCAGAGCCACGATATTCTGCATCACCGGCAACAGCCTGCCCATATCACTGGTGAGCTCTTTAAACGGAATCGGCAGAACCTGAACGCCTTCGGGCACCAGATACGGATCGCAGTGTAACCTGTCGCTGTTGTGTATGACCACGCCCCCCGGATCGACTTCGGGCACGTGACGCTCCAGGCTGTCCTCGTTGAGGCAGATCAGGGCGCCCAGCTTGTCCCCGTGGTTGCTAACCTTCTGTTGGCCAAGGCGGAGGCGGAGCCAGGTGTGTCCCCCCCGGATAAGCGACTGGTAGCTGTTATAGCCGTAGATGTGTACTCCCAAGCGAGAAGCCGTGTTGGCCAGAGTAGTCCCGGTTTTATCCAGCCCATCCCCCGCCGCTCCGGCAATGCCAACGGTAATCTCTCGCTGCTCACTGCTGACAGTTGACATCCTATCCACTCCTTATTCTATAGAGACCCAAAAGGTTCGGGCCTCAACCACTACCGGCTAAAGCCGGTAGGTTTTGTTACGATGGATATAGAGCATTATAATACTTGCTCTTGGAATATGTAAGAATACCTAACTGCAATATTTCGTGAGATTTAAATATAATGCAATTTGAACTTTACGCAAGAAGTTGTTTATGCTTGTCCAAGATGCGGCACGATTCTGCTTGCGCTTTCTGAAAGGGTTTGAGCATATTGTAGGACTGCGATTTAAAATGAGATACGTTTGGAGGTTCAATTATGGGAAGGGTGGACATAAAAGTAGGCATCTAAGTCACAATTGATCAAGGAGTTCTTTCATCTGTTCGATGGGTTTTCCCTGTCGATGTAGGTAGACCATCAACTATGGCAGATTTGAAGTACGAATCGGGCGATCCGGCTGGCGCTCTGGATTTTTTTAGAACACACCGTGTGGATATGCGGACTTTGCGAAGGGTTATTGTGGGTCCAGACGGCACAGAAGTGTAAAGATATTAACGGAAATGTGATGGAACTTTCAGGTCTGACGCTGGGCCATCAGGAACTGGAAGCGTTGCTCAAATTGGCCGGGGCGTCCTATAATCCGGCAACGTTGCACGATCCGCCTCTGGGGCGTGATCCGAACATTTGAGATCATCAAACACGACCCCTGGGGTCAAGATCGGGTTTTGTGAGTTGGGTCGAAAATAATATAGGGTGAAAACGCCAGGGCCAATTTGATCCTGGCGTTTTTGTCGCCCGGTTCTGATGGATTAGAACGGATGTCCGGGGCTTCTTATTTTTGGTGATCTTTTAACCAGCCAAGTTGATTGGCATCTGGAAAGGCAACGACTGGATTTTCGAGGGAACCGATTCCGTCAAAGTTCATGCGGACGGTGTCGCCTTCGAGCAGTCCGCTTTCCAGATCGGTATCGGAAAAGACCATAGGTGTGCCCCAGTAAAGGATCTGCAGGGTATTGGGCGTGAGCGGCAACCGACGGAAGAGGGCGCGTTCGAGGTGAAAAAGGCCATCGGGCATGTTGAGATGGTCCTGCCCGGTGTAGCCTTCTTTATAAGCGACCCGGTCTCCGTTCCGGAGGACTTCGCAGGAGACGGGGACACTTTTGTTGTCAAATTCAGATTCGGTGACCAGGAGAGGGCCCAGGCTGGCACAGCCGTGAGACCAGTTTTTTGCCTGGGGCAGGTTGAGGGGATTTTCGGCTTCGATTCCGTTGTCGGTATAGTCGTTTCCGCCGGTATATCCCAGGCGTTCGATTTGACCGGCGCTGTTGAGACCATAGACGGTGACGAGTTCGGTTTCGGGAACGAGACGCTTGGTGTCGGGGGGGCGAGAAATGGGGCCGCCGTGGCCCACCAGGTTGGCGCTGTCGGTTTTGGAAAAGAGTTCGGGGATGCCTCCTTCGGCACATTCTCGATATTTTTGATCGTAGACATTGACCGAATCGCCGGTAACCTGTTTGGCTTCGATTTCTCGGAGTTTGGCACTATCTTCATGGGTAACGCCGGCCAGCCAGATGCGGAGTTTGTGCGGGGCTTCCTCGGGGGCCGTGACCGGGCTGATCAGAGCAGGCCCGTGGCCGCTGAGTGTGAGCAAGTCATGGAGAGCAAGACGGGGCGCGTTTGAGGCATCGAGGTTTTGAACGGTTGCTTCCAGACCTTTTTCGTTGCCGCCGTGGGTGTAGTAGAGTGCATGAAGGGAGGTGGGGTGGGGAGTGCAGGCCGTCAGGTCGATCACGCTGTCCCCGTCGATGAGTCCCAGGCGGTTTTGTGAGGTGTTGCCCGGCTGGTGAAATTGACATAATTTCATGGGGATCTCCTTGGAAAACGAGAATGCAAGTGGGACGAAAGGATACGGAGAAGCGACGGGGTTGTAAAGGGGATTCTAATGAGATTTGACGACCAAATCGACACTGGTGGCAGAGGCCCTCACCCCGTCTGAGGGCGCCTGAACGGCAACCCTCACACATCCCTCTCCCGCAGGCGGGAGAGGGACCGTCGAGCGGAGCGAGACAGGGAGAGGGCCTGGGCTTGAGTGCCCGAGAGGACCAGGCCCGGAATAGACAGAATGAGTTACCGGTTTTGATCCGCTCTTTCACATTTGGGAGGGAACATGAAAAACATGATCTTTTTAGCGGTCCTTCTGGGGGTGTCTCCGTGTTGGGCCCAGATGCCAGATCTTCGGAGGCCGGTGGCGACCTATTCGATTGTGGCGCGGGATTCGGTGACCGGAGAGATGGGCGTGGCGGTGCAGTCACACTGGTTTTCGGTGGGCCCGATTGTGCCGTGGGCAGAAGCAGGTGTGGGGGCGGTGGCGACCCAGTCGCTGGTGGACCCGGCCTATGGACCTCTGGGTTTGGATTTGATGCGGATGGGGCGAAGCGCACCGGAGGCACTTAAGGCTCTGGTGTCTACAGACGAAGGCGAAGCAATTCGTCAGGTGGCGATGGTGGATGCAAAAGGACGGGTGGCCGCCCATACCGGGGAAAAGGCGATTGATGCGGCCGGACACCATGTGGGCGACCAGTATTCGGTGCAGGCAAATTTGATGGAAAATCCCACAGTGTGGGGGGCAATGGCAAAGGCCTATGAGAATACGAAGGGAGATCTGGCCGAGCGTTTGTTGGCAGCACTGGAAGCGGCCGAGGGGGAAGGCGGCGATATCCGGGGACGGCAGTCGGCGGCGATTGTGGTTGTACATGCCAAGGGGACCGGGAAG
>JAPUJS010000206.1 GCA_027296045.1 bacterium
ATGGGACGTGAGCGGCCCGGCGGGATTCTCCCGCCGGGCTTTTTTTGGCAAACCGCGAAATGGGGTCGTGTTTTCGCTGTGTGATTTGGGTGTAGCATCGGTGTTAAATATATAATTACTTGTTGTACAGTGAGTTACGTCGGAAACCGAAAATTTGGTATGCCACTTGCAGTAGAGGCAACTGGGGGTTGCGGCTTATCTGGTGAAACCCGTTAAACAAGAGGAATTGCGTATGGCTATTCAAATGGTAATAGAACCCGACCTGGAGGCAAAGCGCCAATTGGTGACCCGCCACTCGGTGCGTGAGGCTCAAAAGACCTATCACATTCTCTTGGCCGAAGATAATCGGGTAAGCCAGAGACTGACGGTGGCCCTTCTACAAAAGAAAGGGCATGCGGTGACGGTGGCTGAAAATGGCAAGCAAGTCCTTCAAATTTTGGCAATAGAGCGATTTGATCTGATCTTGATGGACGGCCAGATGCCCGAAATGGATGGGCTGGAAACCACCTGTCGCATTCGGGAGCAGGAAAAAGAAACCGGGGCTCATATCCCGATCATCGCGATGACGGCACACGCGCTCAATAGCGACCGGGAGCGGTTTCTGGAAGCGGGTATGGACGGTTATCTCTCCAAACCCATTCGCCCCGAGGAACTTTTCGCAACCATTGAGGCTGTTGGGCGGACCCGGTAGTGGCCCTCTCCAACATGTGATTACACGTAAGTAATTGATATTTCCAGACTTATGCACTTTCGGCGAATTCGTACAAATCCTTGTTTTATATTGACTTAATCGGTTACCATATGTACCAGAGGGCCACTACCTTAAAGGTTTTGGTTTTGAGGATATTCCTCTCCCCATTTATCTGGACGACTGTATCGGCTGTTTTTAGGAGAGACCCATGCCGACAGCACGCATTCTGGTTGTAGAAGACGAAGATCTGGTTCGGCAATTTGTGGAAGCCGTTCTGGTGAGGAAAGGCTATGATATTCAAACAGCAGAGACTGCAGAAGCGGGCCTGGAGCAGTTTGGGCAGCATTCATTTCATGTGGTTATCAGCGATGTGAATCTGCCCGATATGGACGGCATCGAAATGGTGAAGCAGATGCGGGCTTCTGATCCTACGATTGTGCCGGTGGTGATGACGGCTCGTCGGGATCAGGAGACGGCGGTGCGGGCGATGGAGTGTGGGGCGCAGGACTTTTTGATGAAGCCGTTTAATTTGCATCAGCTCATGAACCGCCTGAATCACGCGCTACAGGAACAACAGCGGATTGTGGATACGCGTGTGCTTATCGGCGACTTGATCCAGACCCGGTCCACGCTTCAACAACAGGTCCAGGAACGGGAAGACCGTTTGACAAAGACGGAATTATACCTCCACCATATGATTGATGCGGCCCCTTTTGGTGTGGTATCGACCGACCGGGAGGGGCGGATTTTGACGTTTAACGATAAGGCCGAACGCATGTATGGTTACCAGCGGGGGGAAGTGATAGGACATCCGATCGGTTTTTTATTTAGCAAAAGCCCCCCGTCGGACAGTGAAAAGGCGTATCATCGCCGAAAGGATGGGGAGGGAATTCCTGTTCTGGTCCATGTCCAGGACATTGTTGACGATCAGGGATTGGAGATTGCGCATTTGTATATGCTGGAAGATCGAAGCGAGCGGGAGCAACTCGAACGCCAGTTGCTCTCTGCCGATCGGCTGTCGCTTTTGGGACAGATGGCCCCTCGCATTGGACATGAATTTAAGACGCCCCTCCAACTTATTTCGGGGCACGCAGAACTGGCACTGATGTCGCTGAACCAGAATGAAATTGACCATGCCAGGAGTTCGCTGGAGCAGATCCAGCCATCTATCCAACAGGTTTTGCACATGATTCGGGAAATGATCAATCTGGGCAAACCGGAAGAAAGTCGGGAAGAAGCGGTGGATTTGAAAGAAGAGTTGAAACGATTGCTGAATATGCTTCGGCCTTTGGGGGCGATCAAGTATTGCGAAGTCAAAGAGATTTTCGAGGACAATCTTCCCCTGGTGTATGGCGATCCAACGCAACTGGAGCAGGTGTTTCGAAATTTGATTGTCAACGCAGCCCATGCAATGGAATCGTGTAGTGAACGGATTTTGACGCTGCAATTAGAGCGAACCGAAAACGGGGGGGTGCGGGCAGTGGTTCGGGATACGGGCGAGGGCATTCCCGAGTCGCATTTGGAACAAATTTTCGAACCCTTTTATACGACCAAAGAAGATGGCCATGGGACGGGTCTGGGATTGCCGATTGTGAAGTCGGTGCTGGAACGGCATGGCGCAACCATAGAGGTGGAAAGCCGGGTAAACCAAGGGACAGCGTTTGTACTCATTTTTCCGGAACACAAGCCCGTCGGAGACGACCTGGTTCAGGCATCTGTCACGGAGGCCAGCGAAAACGGGGCCCCCAATTTTGTACCGTAATCTGGATGACCATCGATTCGGATGTTGAAGGAAGGAGAACGTTTATGAATATCCTGCTTGTAGACGACGATGAAGCCTTGATGCAGTTTATGACTCAGGCCGTGAAAGCCAGAGGGCATGAATTGATCTATACGGCTTTGTCGGCGGAAGATGCGCTGGCCCAGGTTGTTCTGCGGGATTATCACCTCATTACACTGGATATCCAAATGCCGGGTGCAAGCGGCCTGGATATTTTACCCTTATTGCGCAACATGTGCCCCCACGCCGTGATTGCGATTATTTCGGGGCATATCCCGGAAGACACCATTGAGAGCATGGCCGAGTGTGCCGACGTGGTGATGGACAAACCCATTCTGTTGGAGAAATTTTTCGACCTGCTGGATACCGCCACGCAGATTGCGGCCCATCTCGACCGGGTTCGAGAGATGGGGCGGGCGCTTGTTTCGGTGAGAGAATCATAGTGTCATAAGACCATAGTCGGATCGTTCTGGATGGTTTCTGGCAGGTGTGGCGTACGGCTTATTATCAGGATGGATCATTTATGCTGGGTAGTTTCGATATTCAGAGTAGCGCGGGGGCATTGGTCCAGTCGGGATCAGTGTTTGAAAAAAAAGACCTGGTTATAGAAGACGGTACGGTGGACACCGGTTTGGGAACCCTGGTCGCTCAGCGGGATGGATATCCGGGTGCGACGGTCCAAGGGGATGGCTCGCTGGTGGTGAAGGGTTCTTTGCGAGGCAACGAACGGTGGCCCTGCCGCATTGAGGTCTCTGGAGATGTGGTTGTTGTGGGTGAGGTGGTCCATTCGGAAATTAAGGCCCGGCGGATCTATGTGGGAACCTCGGCAGAGCAGGTTCGCTTCTATGCCCGGGAGGGCATTGAGGTTGGTCAGCACTTAACGGCGTCTCAAATCGGCCTGGGAGACTACGAACTGGAACGGCGTACGATGGGCAAGATGAGAGAGCGTATTGCCAAGGCCATCGTGGAGAAGGATTTTTTGGAACGCCAGCTTCGGATGGAAGAGAAGCGTGTGGACAAGCTGTTTAAGACCACGCGGATTCAGATGACGAGTATTGGCGAGATTGTGCAGATGAAAAGCAAGAAAGTTGTGATCAATCTGAACCCTTTGTACAAGATATTGAAGGGCAAGTCTGAAGCCGATGTGGACAAAGCGTTGCTGGTGTTTTTTGCCAAGGCGGTTTTGGGGGTGATCACAAGAGTCAATAAACCATTTTTGACTGGCAATAAGTACAGGCACCGGATTTTGAAGAGTGCGATTCGGGACGTACACAACCTGTTTTTTTTGGCACGAAAATACGATAAGGTGGGTCTCCGGATTTCCGAGCTTGATGAGGAAGTGGGACGCCTGGGGGAGGCGTTGGAAAGCCGATCTTGTGTGCTTTATGTTGGGGGAGAGATTCGGCCTCAGATGGACGCTCGGTTTACGGTTGCCAAGGTCGAACAGCTGGAAGAGAACGAGGTGCTGATTTCGGGAGATTCGGCCAGATTGATGGTCCGAAACCAGGGAGCAGTGAAACTGGGTGTGACAAAAATGGATATCGAGGGCACGACAAAAGTGCAGAACATACAGATGGATGAACTGCATCACTGTGAGATTCGAGTGGAAGAAGGGCAGGTCGTTTGGCAGCCAATTGAGGCATAGGCGTTGTTGCCATAGGGATGAACAGAGAAGGCGTCTTGTCATCCATTGAGTAGACATAATCGATGGAATATCTCGGCTTTTGGAAGGGCCGGGATTTTTTTTAGTAGTGGACAAGAGTGTTGACTTCTTTTTTTAATATCCCTACCATTTGTGATAAAATAATCGGGGGAAGCATTCTCTTGAATGGAGGTTTTCATGAAATACGGATTTATCGGTGTGCTTTGGGTCTTGTGTGTTTGTGTCGGAGCCCTCGAGGCCCAGGAAAAAGGTGTGTTGATGGGAAAGGTTGTGGACGATGAGGGAGAGGTGTTGCCGGGTGCAAATGTTGTGGTGCGCGGGGGGGCACTTTCCCGGCCGACAGGTGCTATTGTTAATTCCCAGGGGACTTATCGCATCGAATTGTCGGCAGGCACGTATACTGTGCGGGTTTCGTTTGTGGGGTATACTGAGGGCGAGAAAACCGACGTGGTGATCGGGGCAGGTGCAAGTGTGACGCTGGACTTTAGGCTTGCTGCCGAAGCCCTGGTGGGGCAACAGATTGTGGTATCGGCCTCGCGCAGGCAGGAGAAGGTGATCGATGCGCCTGCTTCTGTGGCCGTTGTGGATGCTGCTGAAATTCGGGACCGGCCGGCCCTCTCTATTGGCGAGTATGTGAAAGCGATGCCGGGCGTGGACCACTCGAAGACGGGATTGGCACAGAACAACACCGTTATTCGGGGGTTCAACAATATTTTTTCGGGGGCGATGTTGACGCTGGTGGACAACCGGATCGCCCGGGTGCCTTCTATACGGCTCAATGCCAACAACTTTATTTCGACCACAGGAGAAGATATTGAGCGCATCGAATTGGTACTGGGGCCGGGGTCTGCGCTTTATGGGCCCAACAGCGCCAATGGGGTGATGCATATTATCACCCGGTCGCCTTTTGGTTCGGAAGGTAACACCATTTCTGTTTTTGGCGGGGAGCGCAGTTTGAGAAAGGTGTCTTTGCGGCATGCAAGCAGCTTTAACAACAAGATCGGGATTAAAGTTTCCGGGGAGTATTATGCCGGAGATGATTGGGAGTTTGTGGATCCTGTGGAAGTCCAGGCTCGAGGATCCAATCCGCGAGACTACAATCTGGAGCGGCAGGCGGGTGAGGTGCGGCTGGATTTTCGGCCCACCGATGAACTGACATTGATTGCAACGGGGGGATATACCAAAACAAATAGCATCGAATTGACCGGCCAGGGGGCCGGACAGGCCGAAAACTGGACCTATAATTTTGCGCAAGGCCGGCTGCTCTATAAGGGCTGGTTTGCCCAGGTTTTTTACAACAAGAGTGATGCAGGAGATACCCGACTGCTTCGGACTAACAATCCGATTGTGGACAAGTCGTCGGTGACGGTATTTCAGGTCCAACACAGTGCAGGTCTGGGGGAACGTCAGCAGTTTACCTATGGAGTGGATGCGTTGTGGACCCGGCCGAAGACCGAGGGTACCATCAATGGGCGAAATGAGAATGACGATGATATTAATGAATACGGCCTGTACCTCCAGAGCGAGACACGCCTGAGCGATCAAGTGAAGGTGGTACTGGCCGGTCGTGTGGACGAGCACAACCATATCGAAGATCCGGTGTTTTCGCCCCGTGCGGCCCTGGTTTTCAAGCCTGCCCCCGAACACACGCTGCGGTTCACCTACAATCGGGCTTTTGGGACGCCTTCGAGCCTGAATCTGTTTTTGGATTTGAAGGCAGCTGACGATGTATTTGGGTTGGGACAAAGTTTCAGCCCGTCGCTGGGTTTTAGTCCGGCCGTTGATGTGCGCACCCAGGGGTCTACAGAGGGGTTCACGTTTCGGAGGGACGGAAATGGGTTGCCGATGTTTCGGTCGTCATTTGCGCCGGTTGCCGGGTTGTCCAAAGATCAGTATTTTCCTCTGCACGACCCCCAGTTCACCAATGTGATGTGGGGGATTGGCCGTGCTGCGGTGCTGGCAGAACTGATACCCCAGTTAACGCAGGTTGCGACGGGTGCGATTACGCAGCAGATGATTGCCGCCGGATTGCCGCCCGATCAGGCCCAGGCGCAGGCTGCTCAGCAAGCGGCCGGGCTGGCGGCTGCTTTTCCGAGCATTGTGCCCACTGTTTTGCCGGGGTTGCAAAATGCCGTGGCAACTTTAAATCTGCAGACCTCGGGGTTTGACCCGGTGTCCAGTTTGACCAATGCGGTTACGGATTTGAAAAAAATTGAACCGACCA
Source organism: bacterium (assembly GCA_027296045.1). Lineage (GTDB taxonomy): Bacteria > Latescibacterota > UBA2968 > UBA2968 > UBA2968 > JAPUJS01. The sequence continues at coordinate 6,359 of JAPUJS010000206.1, forward strand.
TCACCGAGACATTTGAGGTGGGGTATAAGGGCGTGGTGCAGAACAAATTGATTCTGGCCGCCGATTTCTACCGGACCAAGATCCGAGATTTTGTGGGACCGCTGCGTATTGAAACGCCCAACGTATTTCTGGATCCGACTTCATTGAGCACGGCCCTGGCAACCGCGTTTACCCAATCTTTGCAGGATCCGGCCAATGCCCAAATAGCGGCGGTCGTGGCTGCACTGGATGCGCCGGCCCTGGGCGGGAATGGAAACGGGTCGGTCGTGGATGAATTGACCACCACGTTTACCACCAATGCCGCGAGAATTCCGTATGGCACGATCACGGCGGAGCAGGCAAGCGATCCTGTGGCGGTGATGTTGACCTATCGGAATTTCGGCCGGGTGACCATTTATGGTACCGACCTGGCATTTGCGTATTATCCGGACGATGCGTGGACGATTAGCGGAAATTTTTCGTATGTAAGCGAAGACCTGTTCCCCAATCTGGACAATATCGGGGATATTGCGCTGAATGCGCCCACCCAGAAGTTTAGTCTTAGCTTGCAATATAAAATGCCCAATACCGGGCTCACGCTGGGAGGGAACGTGCGGTATCGGGGCGAATTTCCGATGAGCTCTGGGGTCTATGTGGGGCCGGTCGATTCGTATACGGTGGTGGATCTGAACGCGACCTATGCGGTGCCTCTGGACCAGGCCCGGTTGACGTTCAGCGTGGATGCCAGCAATATTCTGGATCAGAAATACCGGTCTTTTGTGGGGGCACCCAAAATTGGGCGGCTGGTATCGGTAGGGCTGACGATCCGTTTCTAGATCCTTTCGGTTGCTTCAGGAGTTGGCATGAAAATTACAGATGTAGTATTGTTTCGCATAACGGGAAAATGGACAGGGTCCGAGTTTCCGCCGGGGGATCGGCAGGCTCGGCCCCTGGATGTTTATCCGGAGTTGGATCAAGGTGCAAGAGTAGGGACTTCAGATGGGGTGCGGACGATGCGGGCGATTTATGTAGAGATCCAAACCGATGCGGGCGTGTCCGGGTTGTTTGGGCCGATTCAGGAAGCACAGGCTTTTGTGATTCGGAAATCGTTGCGGCCGTTTCTGATCGGGCGAGACCCGCTGGCAAATGAGGCCCTGCTGGATCAGATGATTCGGATGGACCGGCACGGTCGAAGTGGGATGTTTATGACGGGGGTGAGTCCGGTAGATTGTGCGCTCTGGGATTTGAAGGGAAAAGCCTGGGATCTGCCTGTGTATCGGCTTCTGGGCGGACCGACCCGGGAGCGTGTGCCGGCCTATGCGAGTATGCTGGGGTTTTCGGTCGATCCCGAAGGGGCAGGACAGACCGCGCTTGTATATCGGGAGAAAGGGTTTACGGCTCAAAAGTGGTTTTTCAGATATGGCCCCGCAGATGGGGATGCGGGAAAGGCGAAAAATCTGGCCATGGCCCGGGCGGTTCGAGAAGCGGTTGGAGAAGATTATACGCTGATGTTCGATGCATTTATGGGTTGGGATGTGTCTTATGCGGTGGCAATGGTGAAGGCGCTTTCGCCTTTGAACCCGGCCTGGATGGAAGAGCCGGTTCCGCCGGAGCGTATCGGGGCGTTGCGAAAAATTCGGGAGGCTTCCGATGTGCCGGTGGCCACGGGCGAGCACGTATATACGCGGTGGCAGGCCAAGGAATTGCTGGTTGGGGGAGCTGTAGACGTGTTGCAGAACGATCCGGATTGGACGGGCGGGATCACGGAACTGGTGAAGGTGTGTGCTCTGGCGTCGGCTTTTGAAACACCGGTGGTTGCCCACGGCCATTCCCTTCTGCCGGCCCTGCATGTGGCAGGCGCTCAGCCGCCTGTAACGGTGCCCCGAGTCGAATTTTTGATTCGGGGACAGGAGACAAAGCAGTTTTTCCACCGGCCCATATATCGTCCAGAGCAGGGAGCGGTTGCGCTTCCCGATTTGCCGGGGCTGGGATTGGTGCTGGATGAGGAGAAGATAGACGATCGATCGGATGTGGTGTTTTGAGGAAATGGCGATCGCGAAAGCGGATTGAAAGTCGGCCTAGATGATTATATTATCGAGCCAGTCAAACAGTCGGCAGGTGGTTTCAGATCCGGGGGGAAACCGGAGGGATGAATGGCACCTCAGAATGGATTTTTGCTGGAAAAAGCACTGGAGAATGTTGGGGGAGATCTGGAAATCCTGCAAGAGATCGCGGCCTTGTTTCTGGAAGATTCGCCCGGTATGCTTGCCCAGGTACGTCTGGCGGTTGAACGTGGGGAAGCCGAGCCGCTTATGCGTTCTGCACATACGCTGAAGGGGTCGGTTGCTAATTTTGGAGCCGAGGCGGCTGTGGAGGTGGCGCTTCGGCTGGAGCGGATGGGACAGGAGGGGCATTTGGAAGGAAGTGACGAGGCCTATCGGGCGCTGGAAAAAGAAATCGAGCAGGTCCAATTTGCTCTGGCCCAGATTGGGCAGAGCACGTGATTGAAGGAGACGACCCTTTATCGAGCACAGATTCTGATTTGGGAATCCATGCCAGTCAGTCGTCGGGGGACGACTTCCGGATCCAGGTCCGATGGGCCATCATTGCCGGTAATCGTATGACAGGACGATTACCGATTTTTTTTGGCAATTTGGCATACCGATTGCAGGACTTTATTCTCGAAACAATTGAAGGATCACACCCAGGTGAGGATCTGGTATATTTTCCCACAAAAAGATGCTGAAAGTGGTGGTTTTGTGGCGCAATTCCACCATTCTGGTGTTTGATTTACCGCTTTTAACTTTTTCTAAGCTGTTGTCAAGGGGCAAAAGTATGCCCAGGGGTCTTTTTTTATTTTAATTTTCTAATGTGTGATAGGGTTTGGAGCTTATGAAACGAGACGAAGAAAAATCCCGAGACGAGTTGCTCGAAGAACTGGGCACGCTGCGCAGGCAGGTTGCACAGTTTTCGGATGAAGAGGCGCTGAGAGATTCTGAAACGCAATTCCAAACGGTAGTCGAAAGTTTGGACGAGGGGCTGCTGATTACCGACCTGGATGACCGCGTGGTTTATATGAATCCCCGGGTGACAGAAA
>JAPUJS010000207.1 GCA_027296045.1 bacterium
AAAGCAACCAACTTGCCCAAACACCAAAAACAGCCTAACAACAGCCTAACAACACCCAATCCTATTCCCGGAGGCTCCATGAAAATCCACGAATACCAGGCCAAAGAAATCCTCAAAGCTTTCAACGTCCCCGTCCCCAACGGCGGCGTTGCCACCACCCCCGAAGAAGCCGAAGCCATCGCCAAAGACCTGGGCGGAACCACCGTGGTCAAAGCCCAGATCCACGCCGGTGGCCGCGGCAAAGGCGGCGGAATCAAACTGGTTCAAAACCCGAAAGAAGCCCGGGTCGCCGCTTCAGACATCATCGGCATGGATCTGGTCACCCACCAGACCGGTCCCGAAGGTCAGAAGGTCAAGCAAGTCTGGGTGGAAGAAGCCACCGACATCGACCGCGAACTCTATCTGGGCATCGTGCTCGACCGCTCCCAGTCGCGCCTCACCATAATGGCTTCTCAGGCAGGGGGCATAGACATCGAAGAAGTCGCCGCCAGCACACCCGAAAAAATCCTGAAAGTTGCCATCCATCCCGGTATCGGCCTTCAGAGTTTCCAGGCCCGTCGACTCGCCCTGGCTCTGGGCTTGGAAGGCGATCAGATCCGGCAGGGAGTCGCCTTCATCACGGCCCTCTACAACGCCTTTATCGCCACCGACTGTTCCCTGGCCGAGATCAACCCGTTGGTCGTCTCCAAAGACGGCAACCTCCTGGCCTTAGACGCCAAAATGAACTTCGACGACAACGCCCTTTACCGGCATGCCGACATTCAGGAACTGCGCGACACCGATGAAGAAGACGCCCTCGAAGTCGAAGCCTCCGAATTCGACCTCAACTCCATCAAACTCGACGGCGAAGTCGGCTGTATGGTCAACGGCGCTGGCCTGGCCATGGCCACCATGGACATTGTCAAACACGCCGGCTCCTCGCCGGCCAACTTTCTGGACGTGGGTGGCGGTACCAATGTTGAACGCGTCAAAAACGCCTTCCGCATCCTCATGTCCGACGGTGATGTCAAAGCCGTCCTCATCAACATCTTTGGCGGCATTGTTCGGTGCGACCGGGTGGCCGAAGGCGTGGTTCAGGCCCTCTCGGACCTGACCGTGAATATCCCCATCGTCATCCGCCTTCAGGGTACCAATGCCAAAGAAGGCGTTCAAATCTTGCAAAACTCAGACCTTGAATTCACCGTTGCCCTCGGCCTGAAAGAAGCTGCAGAAGCCGTCGTGGAGGCCGTGAAAGGGGCTGCATAGCCCCCCCTCAGGGAAACAGAACAAGGGACTGCACAGGCGGATGCAGCCCCTTGTTTTTTGTGTTGTTTAGAAATCCATATTTGTTATATTGGCATAAATAATGCCATTATGGCATAAATTACGTTTCGATCCTTATTTATCTTATTACATAACTACCTATTAAATATTCATTTAATCCCATATTCTCTATATGGTATATATCTTGCTAAAATAACGAACCGTCCGTCCGCTTCCCTCCACCATCATTCACGCAAAGGGTCTCTAATGCCAACTTACGAGTATGCCTGCGCCGCCTGTGGGCACGAATTTGAGGAATTTCAGACCATCATCGCAAAGCCGATTCGCAAATGTCCCAAATGTGCCAAACGAAAAGTCGAACGCCTCATCAGTGGTGGCGCCGGCCTCCTCTTCAAGGGCTCTGGATTTTATATTACCGACTATCGCAGCGAAAGTTATAAAAAAGCGGCAAAAAAAGACAAAGAGGCCTCTTCCTCCAGCAAATCGGACGGAAAAAAAGACAAAAGCAAGAAGTCAAAAAATAAAAAAGAAGTGGCATAATCCAGGGCACAGAACCCCCATTGTTTGAATTCAAATACAAAAAACACACGATCAAAAAGGAGCAACGTCATGGGCAAAGTAATTGGTATTGATTTGGGCACCACCAACTCCTGTGTGGCCGTGATGGAAGGCGGCGACCCGGTGGTGATTCCCAACGCCGAAGGCGGTCGCACCACCCCCTCGGTGGTGGCTTTCGCCAAAGACGGGGAGCGCCTCGTGGGCCAGGTGGCCAAGCGCCAGGCCGTCACCAACCCCCAGAACACCGTTTATTCCATCAAGCGCTTCATGGGTCGGCAATTCGGAGAAGTGACCACCGAAATCAGCGAAGTCCCCTACGAAGTCATCAGCAGCACCGGCAACCTGGCCGCCGTCAAACTGGAAAGCAAAGACTACACCCCGCCCGAAATCTCGGCAATGGTCCTTCAGAAAATGAAGCAGACCGCAGAAGATTATCTGGGCGAAACCGTGACCCAGGCCGTCGTCACCGTACCGGCCTATTTCAACGACGCCCAGCGCCAGGCCACCAAAGACGCCGGCAAAATCGCTGGCCTGGACGTGTTGCGCATCGTCAACGAACCCACCGCCGCTTCCCTGGCCTATGGCCTGGAGAAAAAAAAGGAAGAAAAAATCGCCGTGTATGACCTGGGCGGCGGCACCTTCGACGTCTCCATTCTGGAACTGGGTGACGGCGTATTCGAAGTCAAGTCCACCAACGGCGACACCCACTTAGGCGGCGACGACTTTGACCAGCGCATCATCGACTGGTTGGCCGAAGAATTCCAGCGGGAAAATACCGTGGACCTGCGCCAGGATCCCATGACCCTCCAGCGCCTCAAAGAAGCCGCCGAGAAGGCCAAGTGCGAATTGTCTACTTCGATGCAAACAGAGATCAACCTGCCCTTTATCACCGCCGATGCCTCGGGCCCCAAGCACCTGACCGTGGACCTCAGTCGGGCCAAATTCGAACAGCTTGTGGACGACCTCATCGAGCGCACCAAACAGCCCTGTATTCAGGCCATCAAAGACGCGGGCGTCTCTCCCTCGGAAGTGGACGAAGTCATCCTGGTGGGCGGTTCCACGCGGATTCCTAAAGTGCAGGAAACGGTCCAGCAACTCTTCGGCAAAGAACCCCACAAGGGTGTCAACCCCGACGAGGTCGTTGCCATTGGGGCCGCGATTCAGGCCGGTGTCCTGTCCGGGGAAGTCACCGACGTTCTCCTGCTGGACGTCACACCCCTGTCGCTCGGCATTGAAACCCTGGGCGGTGTGATGACCCGGCTCATCGAGCGCAACACAACCATTCCGACCAAAAAAACCGAGGTCTTCTCCACGGCCGCAGAAAGCCAGCCTTCTGTGGAAGTCCACGTTTTGCAGGGCGAACGAGACATGGCTGTGGACAACCGCACCATCGGCCGGTTCCACCTCGACGGCATCCCCCCGGCCCCCCGGGGTGTGCCCCAGATCGAAGTCACCTTCGACATCGACGCCAACGGCATTATGAACGTGTCGGCCAAAGACAAAGGCACGAGCAAAGAGCAGAACATCCGCATCGAAGCCTCCTCGGGCCTCTCCGACAACGAGATCGACCGGATGGTGAACGACGCCCAGGAAAATGCGGCCGAAGACAAAAAGAAGCGCGAAGAAATCGAGATCCGCAACCAGGCCGACCAGCAAGTCTATCAGACCGAAAAGCAACTCACAGAAATGGATGATAAGGTCAGCGAAGATTCCAAAACCAAAGTCACCGAGGCCGTGGACAAAGTCAAAGAAGCCCTCAAAGGCACCGACAGCGAGGCCATCAAGTCCTCCACCGAAGCCCTCACGCAGGTCTGGCACCAGGTCGCCAGTGAGCTCTACCAGCAGGCCGCCGCCGAAGAGGGCGCTGGTGCCCCAGAAGGCGCTCCAGGCCCCGACGCCCAGCAGCAGGCCGCAAGCGACCCATCGGGTGGGGGTGTAGTGGACGCCGACTTTGAGGTCGTGGACGAAAGCGAAGAGAAAAAGTAAACATCATCGTCCATTTGCACATAAAAAAGCGGAGACAGTTACAAACTGTCTCCGCTTTTTTGAATCAACCTGAGTTGTCACAAACTTAGGGACAAATCTCACCCCGCCTTTTCCACCGTAATTCTCACCGACCCCAGTGGTTTGATAAACTCAAACCGCACGGTTTTCTCGCGCGACTGGATATTCCCCGTCCCCACATCTTTGCTGGCCAGTTCCTTCAACTTATCCACCATCCACGCCCCGTCCCGCTTCCAGGTCGGCACGGCATTTCGTATAAATCCGGCAGCAAGCGTTGCACTTTCTGCCAGATCCGCATCCGGCACATCGACCACCGACACCATAATCTCCGCCCGGGTAAGATCCTTGGGATCCCCCCAGAATTCCACCACAATCCGCCCCTTGGGCGTTCCGCCCATCGACCGGGGCTGTCCCTCAATCGGGTCCAGCACCTCAATCTCCAGATCCTCCGGGAATCCTACCAGCATGCCATCAATCGAAAACCCTTTGGAACCCGTTCTCTTTTGAGGCGTCGTCCTGGAACGAGAAAACACCCGGCGCTGTCCCGATTTCCGCCGTTTCAATTCCTTCTGCAAAGCCGCCCGCACCGCCTCCGAATCCCCCACATAATTTCCATGTACCCATCCCTGGTACTTTTCACTGGCCTTCACCTCCAACCACGTCTCCCCCCGCTGAACCACTTCCAGCTCATGCCCGCGCTTCAAGCGGCCAATAATATTCGACCGCGTCGACGGCTTGTCCCGCAAATTCAACAGACTTGCCGTCACATACACAAGCTCTTTTTTCTGAAAGTATTCACATCCAGAAACGGCAAACAGCGCAACCAAGCTCCAACAACAGAACCGTCGCATCGCATCCCTTCACAAAAAAGTAACGATCAAACCGACTTTTTGGACCCCGTGGAAATATCCAAAACGCTACTTTGAGGCAAGGAGAAAGTCACCGAACTTCATCCAGAAATCCCATCCCCGGCGTGACCTCCCAGCGAAACTGCTCGGGCGGATTCGTCTCCTGTACCCATGCCCGAATCACTTCCAGGTTCACCCGCTTCTCTTCCATCTTCGCCGCCACCCACTCCGGATCCCAACCGGCCAGCACCCGCTCGGTTAACTCCTCTCGAACCTCCCGGCAGTCCGGATCCTGCGCCCGGTCGTTCAATTCCTCCGGATCTTCCGCCAGGTTGAACAACTGCGGCTCCTGCCCGTGATAATAAATAAGCTTCCAGTCACCGCTCCGAATCATCCTCTGGTAGTGCCCTTCATACAAACAGTATTCCGAAATCGCCACATCCTCCCAGTCCACCGCCTCACCCCGGAGCAACCCCAGCATACTTCGCCCCCGTGAATGCGGCAACGGATCGGCGCCCAGTGCCTCCACCATTGTCGCATTCAAATCCAGCGCACTGACGACCCGCTCGCATCTTTCTCCTTCTTGCAGCACGCCCGGCCATGACACAATCATCGGCACCCGCACCGAATCTTCATAAAACGTCCGCTTCATCCACAATCCCTTTTCCCCCACCTGTTCCCCGTGATCTGAGGAATACACCACCATTGTATTTTCATCCAGCCCATTCTTCCGCATCGCCTCCAGAATCTCCCCAATCATCACATCCATCCGCGTCACCAGCGCCCAATAGGCCGTTCGTGCCCGAAGCACATCCTGCTCAGACGGCTTGCCATATCCGGCGTATTCGCGCCACCACTGGAAAAACGGATGCGACAGATCCTTCGTTTCGGAAATCCGGGGCGGTGTCATCACATCCTTGTAAAGATCAAAATCCTCCTTCCGCGCCACAAACGGCGAATGCGGCAACATGAATCCGATGTGCAAACAAAACGGCTCAGCCGACTCGCCCGCCCGTTTCTTCACGCCCAACCGGTTGAAAAAGTCCACCGTCGCTGCCGTCACATCCTCGTCGTGAACCTGGTAGGTGCTTTGCCCCGATCCCGAATTCACAACCGACCGCCATAAATCCTTCGGCGCATATCCTGCCCCCGGAAAATTCGAAGAATGATCCCCAATCGGCCGTTCCACATATCCGTGCAACTGATCCGTTCCAAGCGCATGCATCCGGCCAATCAGCACCGGACGATACCCTGCCGCTCCCATCGCGTGTGCCATGGTCGGAATCCCTGAATCTAAAACGTGATGATTCGTCCACGCCTCATTCTCAAAAGGATATCGCCCGGTCAACATCGACATTCGAGAAGGCGTACACACAGGGGACGGACAATAGGCGTTTTCAAACACCGTTCCCCGTTCGGCCAAATGATCCAAATGAGGTGTTTGCACCAGTGGATCATTGTAGCATCCCAATACCCTGGGACTGTGCTGGTCTGAGTGAATGTAGAGCAAATTAGGATGTTCAGATTTCTTTTTCATTTATATCTCCTGGTCTTCTCGAGGGTGATTCGCATAGATCTGTCGTCATCGATGATGAGTATACGTCCCATCTACGCCCCCTCATCTGCTTCAGGCTCCTGGCCCTCACGTGCCATTCTACCATAGTTCTCAATGCTCTGGTTGGCTCCCAGGAGACGGTCGCACAGTTGATTCACAATATTCTCAAACACCTTTGCACGTATCCGCAAGTCGCCCATGAGAGAGCTCAGGTCCTCTTTCGTGATGATCATTCCTGATGCCGGTTCCATAGCGATCACCGTGGCCGATCGGGGCCGACCGGTCAGGATACCGATCTCTCCGGTGGCTGTTCCAGCCGGAATTTCTCCAAGGACCTCTCCCGTTTGGCTCACGGCCTGCAGCTTTCCCGACAGAAGAATCAGCATATTTGTGCTCGGTTCATCCGCCTCGTAGACCACGTCTCCGGACGCATATTTTTGAAGACTGCACATGAAGAGCAAACGCTGGACTTCTTCCACTTCAAATCCTTTGAACATACTGATTTTTTCGATAACCCGCAAAAGCTTGTGTTCTTGTCGGTTCATGATGCTCCCTCCAGGAGCTTATGAACAACATGCATCAGCTCCCCCGTACGATAGGGTTTTGTGAGCGTGTAGCTGGCACCTAATTCTTCGGCCAGAGGAAGGGTATCCGGTTCATAGCCAGTTATGGCAATAATCTTTACGTTAGGGAAATCAGCCTTTAGATCCCGAATCACCTCCAGGCCGTCCTTTTTAGGCATCTCGATATCGGTAATAACAAGGTCGGGCAACGCTTCCCGGTAGAGTTGTATTGCTTCCTCGCCGTCAGAGGCTTCGATGGTTTCGTGGCCTGCAAATTCCAATAATCCACACAGCGTGTAACGAATTATTTTTTCGTCATCGACAACTAAAATACGTGCCATTTTATCCTTTCTGGTTCCCGTCCTCTGGATCTATCCCCAGCATCGTCCTGGGCGATGAGGCAAGATGCAACATGCTATGAGTGCGGTCAACAGAAAAAGCCCGGGATGACACCGGGCAGCAATTACGGAACCCGACACCCACCCAAAAGTCTCGATCCTGGAAACAGACGTAAGCGCTTATGCGTCGCTCTGCGCTTCGTCCGGTCGCTGCGCCTGCCTCTGGGCGGCCAGCCGCGCCTCTTCGTCCTCTTCCGCCGCCCAGAAAGTCGTTTCTTTCAGGGACAGAGCCCGCCGGTGGATATCGCCGTGAGTGCCCAGAATACCCGGTCGGCGCAGGCCCGGCAGGACCTGCACGTCGAAAATCTCCTCGCACGAATTCACATATTTCAACTGGCTCACCAGCGCCCCCGTGGGCAGGTGGATCACCATCACCCCGCAAAACGTAGCCCCCTCCTGCGCCAGCGGGAGATCCCCGAACGTGTGTGTCTTGCGCAGATGCGACGCTCCCACAAACAGATAATCCCCCCATTTCACCAGCCCCCGCACAAAGGCCGGCACCCGGTTGATCACCTCATACCGGCCCGCCGCTACATCCACCTTGACCACTTCACCCGTGACCGACAGCAGCATGTAGAGCTCCCCGTCGAACACCCGGGGTGAATGCGGCATCGGCAACGACCCCATCACCACCTCGTTCGTGGTCACATCCATCAATATCCCTGACTCCAGCTTTGTCGGCCGCCACCCCTGCACCGCATCTGTTTCCGAAAAGGCCGTTACGTACCGGGGTTTCCCATCCACCAGACACATCCCGTTTAAATGGCACCGGTCTTCGGGGACCAGATCCGTGATGAACGGGGGTTTCCACACCCGGCCAAAGCTGTGGGTCTCGTCCAGCCGGAAGAGGCAGGAAAACAGCGTGCTCACGCCCACCAGCCCCTCATCTGTCCAGATCAGATCGTGAATGTCGATGTGCCCGCAAAAGTGCGCCGACCGGGGCGCAAACAGCGCGTCGTAAAACTTCGGTCTGTTCGGATACTCCTCCGCCAGCCTCGGATCGTTAACCAGCAGCAACACCTCGTGCTTTGTGCCCACGGCCATCCGGTTCCCATCGATGGCCACGCCCATCGGCGTGTCGAAAGTGCGCGGCAACTGCCTCAGACTCTCGCCGTCTGAACTGACGAAAATCACCTTGCCCGCCTGGTAGGTGCTCAACACCAGCGAGCAGTCTAAGTCTGCCAGCAGTTCCGGAAACTCCGGAGTATGTGTGCAACTGAACGGCGGTAGTGTCGCTTGCATCGCATTTCCTTTCAAACCATCGCGCCCTGGCCTACACCCGAATATCTGCCCGTTCCCCGTTCACCTGCTGTTCCCACATCCTCCGGTAGGCCGTCTCCAGGTGCCGCACGAACCGTTCGGTTTGAAACAGCGGCTGTGTCTCGCGGGTCTGCCACAGCCGGTTTCGCAGCGCGGCCAGTTCCTCCGGGTGGGTGGCCAGATGCACGGCCTTCGCCACGTATGCATCGGTATCTTCACAAATCAGTTCGGGCAACCCCACCGCCTTCGCAAGGCTGGCCCCCATCCGGTTCAAAAACCGCTTTCCGGGCCGGGACAGCACCGGTACGCCCGCCCACAGCGCCAGCACGCCCGTTGTGCCTGCATTGTAGACAAACGTGTCCAGAAACAGGTCGGCCAGCCGACACCGGGCCAGGTGCTGTTCGATTGGAACGTGCGGAGCAAATATCAGCCGGTTGGCAGCGATCCCCCGCGTCTGTGCCTCTCGCCTCAGATTTACCGCGGCCTCTTCAACACCCGAATTGTAGAGCCACAACACACTGCCCGGCACCGCCTTCAAAATAGTTGCCCATGCGTCGAACACGTCCGGGTCGATCTTGTAGACGTGGTTGAAACAGCAAAACACCACCCCGTCCTCCGGCAGACCGCAGTCGGCCCGGCAGACCGGTGCCGGGTCGATCTCAAAGGGGCTGGCCACTGCGAAGGTCTCGGGCATGTAGACAACGTGCTCCGCATAACGATCCCGGACCGCGTCTGGAACCACTGTTTCATCCGCGATGAGGTACGGAAGAAAATCTGCACCCATCGTATCCAGGAAACCCAGGTAGTGCGCCTGCACCGGCGCCGGGCGCAGCGCCAGCAGCTCCGGCCTGGAAAACGTGGTGTGCCCGGACAGGTCGATCAAAATGTGAACCCCATCCGCCGCAATCTTCTCCGCAGCGGCCGTTACGGACATCCCGGACAGGTCCACAAACGCGTCGCACCCCTCGCGAATCTGCCGGTAGTACGGGTCCGAGCTGTAGTGATCGGGACACGTGAGCGTATACCCGCAGACCTCAAATTCCGACCGGTCGTGCAGTGCGAACATCCGGTGCACCAGCAGCCCCACCGCGTGGGCCCGAAAATCGGGCGATACATATCCCACTTTCAACCGATCTGGACGGCCGGCCGACTGCACAGAAACACACGGCTGTTTCAGCGGCGCCACCGAGCGTTCGATCACACCTGCCTGCTGGCGGACGAGATTAGTCCAGAGGTCTGAGGGCAGGTCAAACCGCTGCAAAAACAGCAGCGGCAGCCGCTGTTCGCTCTCTTCTTTTAGAAACCGTCGCGTGGTCTCCACCAGTTGCGCCAGGTCCCGGTCGCGGGTCGTCCAGTCGCACACACCCGACCGAAGCTGGTTGAGTTCGTAGACCGCGCCGATCGCCTCCGGCTGCGCCTGCACAACCGCCTCTAAGTGGGACCGCGCTTCGGGCAGCTTTCCCAGGCCGCGCAGGGCCGTGCCCAGATTGTAGCGCACACCGGGGTCATCGGGGGCCAGCGCGTACGCCTGCCGGAAACAGCGCTCGGCCTCCTCCAGCCGGTTGTAGACCAGATAGACGCTGCCGAGATTCTGATATCCCGCCACCTGCTCCGGCTGCAGGCGCACCGCCTGCCGGAATGCCGCAACGGTCGCCTCTGCATCCTGCCTCCGGCGGTGCAGGTGGCCCAGCTCTGTGTAGGCGTCGGCCATGTCCGGCTGCGCGACAACGGCCCGCTCGAACGCCGCTACCGCCTCCTCCGGCCGGTCCTGCGTGGTCAGGACTTCGCCCAGCACGCAGTGGGCCATACCCAGCCCGGGCGCGGTCTGCAACAGCCCCCGGCAGAGATCTTCCGCCTCGGCCGCATCGCCCCGCTGCAGTTGAAGCCGGGCCAGGTTTAACTGCGCCATCGCATAGTCCGGCTTCAGCCGCACCGCCTCCCGGTAGCTCGCCTCCGCCTGCTTCAGAGTGCCCCGACTCTTCAGCGCGTTGCCCAGGTTGTTGTGAAAGGCCGCTACCGAGGGATTCAGCCCAATGGCTTGCTGAATCAGCAGCACGGCTTCGCCCAGGTCCTCTTCCTGATAGGCGATCACCCCCAGCCGGTGCAGCACCTGAGGCTGTCCGGGCGCTGCCTGAAGCACCTGCAAGTAGAGCGCCTGAGCCTCGTTCAGCCGGCCCTGCCGGTGATGCGCTTTGGCCTGCTGATACGTCTCAGAGAGAGTCTGCTGACGCGGTGTATTGGGTGACATAGGCGTTGTCAAGATCAGATGGAGTCGGGTCATTCATACACGGTGCCGAAAAGATCAGCGAAGCGAATGAAGTCGGGGAAGCCGATCTCGCCGTTTTCGTCAAAGTCTAACTCGGGGCGATAGGCTTCCTCGCCCTGTGTGGTGCCGAACCCGCTGGCAAAGACGATGAAATCGGGGAAGCCGACCTCGCCGTCGCCGTCGAAGTCGCCGGGGTTGAAGGGCAACTGGCCAGCGATGAAGGATTCGGGCACTATAAAGGGACCGGTGAAAACGCCGTCGAAGGCCCTGGCACGCCAGTAGTAAGTGACGTCTTTTTCGAGGGGTGTATCGATTTGCCAGGCGGTGGCACCTTCCCGGTTGGTGCTGGCTCCCTGGATGATTTCTGAGATTTGTGTGACGATCTGTTCAAAGGCCTCGTCGAGTGCGACCTGGAAGGCATAGGTCAACCTCGCGGGGCTTTTTGCGTTTTGAACGATGAGCAGGGGCTGCAAGGGGTCGCCTTCTCGCATCAGAGGTGGGGGTTCGGTGGGCAGTCCCGAGCCGTCGGGGATGGCTGTGGCGGAGGTAGACAGAGCGCTTTCGTTGGTAGACCGGTCCACTGCCCGGACGGCGTAGCGGTAGGGGAGGGAGGCGTCCAGACCCTCGTCGCGGAAGCGGGGTTCGGAGAGTCCGGTGGCGATGGGCGTGAGGTTGTTTTCACCCGTGCCACGGAGCACGTCATAGCCGGCCAGGTCGGGATCGGCAACCGGTGTCCAGGTGAGGACAAGCTCGCCTACAGGGCCTCGGGCGGCCAGATTTTGAGGGATAGCTGGTGGGGTTTGGTCTTTGCCTTCAGCGGTGGTGAAGGAGAGGGTTTGTGAAACAATGGGTCCGTTGTCCGACCGGTCTACGGATTCTACCAGGAAGGTGTAGGTGGTGTTTGGTTGCAGGTTTGTCAGGTGCACTTCGTGCACCAATACATCCCGGGCAGAACCGGCGACCAGCCCCAGGTCGTTGGGAGCGCGTCCTTCGCCCTCGGCGTATTTGACCGCTGCATCGGAGAGTTCGTTGGTGGTCCACCGAATGGTGGCGGACGACTCGGTGATGAGGGCGACTTCGGGCGTTCCGATCAGTTTGGGGGGCTCGATGTCTGGTTGGGCTTCGGTGGTGAAGGTCAAGATCTGGCTTTTTGTAGGACCGTTGCCCCCGGCATCTGTGGGGGCAACCCGATAGCGATAGGAGGTTTCGGGAGACAGATTGGTCAAACTCACCTGATGGGTTGTCACCAGATCGGGGGCGGTCTTCTGGGTGTTGAGGGAATCGGTGCCATATTCGATGAAAGTGCCTGCGCCCTCGTCGGTTTGCCAAAAGAGGGTGGCAGCACGCTCGGTGAGGTAGATGACCTGTGGGTCGGAGGTGATTACGGGGGGCGCTGCATCGGCTCTTAGAGCAGTTTTGGCCAAAGCGACACGGCTTGTGGTTGCGCCGTTTCCCTCCGGATCTGTGGAGTCTACCTGATACTGGTAGGATGTGCCGGGTTCCAGGTTGGTGAGGGTAATGCGGTGGGAAAGTATGTCAGATCCGTCTTCTATTCTCAGGTCCAGATCGTTGACACCAAAGGAAATGCCCGAATCCGAGGCTTCATCGGTTGACCATTCGATGGTGAGGGCGTTGTCGGAGGTGGCCACGACCCGGGGACCACGGGTGATCACCGGCACCTGGGTGTCGGACTGTGTGGAGGTGACAAAGCTACCGCCGCCGCCGGGGGGTTGGATGATCTTGGTGACCACGCCGGGCTTGGACACCAGGCCGATGGGATTGCCGAAGATGGTTCGGTTCCCTTTCGCGTCTTCGATGACGGCATAGTAGGTATAAAAGACGTCGGGGAAGAGCCTGGTGATGTTGATGTTGTGGCTTGTCCGGCGGCCCTGGCCGTGGTAAGGCGCAAAGGGGACCGGAGAGTTGGGTCCGATGACAAAGACTCGGACACTGGCTTCTTCATCTACGCGTAAGGAGAGAATGACCTGGCGATGGGATCCGTAGATGAGAGAGGGTCCCTCCAGGAGACGGGGTGGATGGAGATCGGGCAGTGCTCTGGTGCGGAAGCTACCCCCGGATTTTCGGGCGGTGTTGCCGGCCTTGTCAGTGGAGGCGATTTCGAAGGTATATTCGGTATTGGGGTTCAATCCGGTGATTGGGACACGGTGGTGCAATACAGCTTTCTTCCGGCTTTTTGTAGGGCCACCATGAAGGATGGCGACGGAGTTGGACAACTCATCGGTGTGCCACACGATCGTGACGGACCCGGTCTTGATTTCTACAGCGCTGGGTTGAGACGTATAGGTCGGGGGTTTGGTGTCTTTCCCCTTTTTGGTTTTGACCGACCGAATCGGGCTGATAGTGGCCTTGTTCTTGGCGGCGTCTACGATCTCAACGCGAACGTATTGGCGCGTGTTGGGCGGCAGATGTTCGATGCTGAGAATGTGTTCTTCCTTCAGGCTTGGGGAGAAGACTTCATTGCCACCTCCGACTGCTTTGGTCAGGGCGTTTTGGTCGGTCGAGTAACGCAGGCGGGCGGTAACGGGTTCGTTGGCACGTATCCGGACGCGCACGGAGGTTTCGGTGGGAGAGAGGAAGGTGGGACCCTCGGTGAACTGAGCCGAGGTCATGTCGCTGTCTGCCTCTGTGCGGAAGGCGAGGGTGCGGCCTTCTTCGGGCCGTGTGGTGGGCCCGTTGCCTTGCAAGTCGGTGGATAAGATGCGGGCAAAGTACTGGGTGCCAGGTGTCAGGTTGGTGAGTGTGATTTTCTGCTCCGTTTTGGGATGGGTGGACCCCACGCGCAGGGCGTTGGACAAGGCGGCATCGGTGCCGTATTCTACAAAGCCGTCGGCCAGTTCGTTCACTTCCCACTCAATGGTGGCGCGGGTGTGGGTGACGTGGCGGACAACCGGGAGTTCGGTGACCTCAGGCGGTGTGGTGTCGGGTGCAAGCGCGGTGCGAACTTCGCCCAAGACAAATTCGAGGAGGTTGTCGGCGTGGTCTCTGGAGCGCAGTTTGAGGCGGTAGAGGGTGCCGGGAAGAAGCCCGGACAGGGTCAGGCTGTGGTCGGTGACCCGTTTGGACCGGACGCGGCGGAAGATTTCTGCAGGGACCTGTGTTTTGGCTGAAGCGACCGGAATGGCTTCGACTTCGGAGGTGGTGGCTTCATGGGTGCCCCACTCGACGGTGAGGTGGTCGAAGCCGACCTGGGAGACCACAGCCGGGTCTGTGAACTGTGGGGGGGATGTGTCGGGAAGGGCGAGGGTGGTGAAGGGGTCAGTTTCAACGATGGTTTCGTTGCCTGCTGCGTCGTGGAGGATGGCCTGGTAGCGGTATTGGGTATCGGATTTGAGGCCGGTGAGGCGGACACTGATTCTGGTTTCCGCTGTGGCACTCAAAGGGGTGCGCGGCGAGGAAAGCACAAGGTCCCCGGCATCGTAGTGAATGCGGACAAAAGCCGGTTCGTCGGTAGTAATAACGATGGTGGCTTCCTCCTGACCGATGCCGTGTGCAGTCGGACCTTCCAGGGCAAGAGGACCCGTGATGTCGGGTCCGGTCAGGGTTTTGGCGGAAAGGACATCGGTTTGAAGGGTGTTGCCGGAGGCATCGGTGCAGGTGAGCTGAAAGAAATAAGCGGTTCCAGACATCAGACCGGTGATTTCGGTGGCCAGGGAGAGGCCGTGTCCGACGGTAATCGAGTTAGACAGGGTATTTATGCTGGTGCCGTAGACAAGGGTACAGGTGACGGGTTCGTGGGTCTCAAAAGAGACGGTGAGGCTGTTGTGGGTGGGGTTGAATTCAGGTCGTTTGAGGAAGGCCGGGGGATGGGTGTCGGGGACGGTTTTGGTGGAGAAGCGGATCTCTGCGATGGTCACGTTTCCCGGCAGCGCGTGGTCGGTGGCGGTGACTGTGGCGGTGTAAGGGGTTCCGGGCGATAGCCCCGTGAAAGGGATCAGGTGATCCTGGGCGGGGGTGGAGGATGTCCCGGTCATCGGGGCGCCCCCGTCTGTCAGGGAGATGATGACCGTGGTGAGTTCGTCGGTAGAAAGGCGGATGGAAGCGGCGGCGTGGCCGATGCCTTCGGCAAAGAGGTGGATGATATCGGGTGGCCGGGTGTCGGGTTCTCTGAGGGTGGTGAAGGTGAAAACCGGACTCGTGCCTTCGTTACCTGCC
Organism: bacterium; assembly: GCA_027296045.1. Classification (GTDB taxonomy): domain Bacteria; phylum Latescibacterota; class UBA2968; order UBA2968; family UBA2968; genus JAPUJS01. Next base: position 14,889 of record JAPUJS010000207.1, read on the forward strand.
CCATCCGTCGTTTTGGCCTGGGCGAAGTAGCGGGTCTCTGCCGTCAGATTGTCCAGGGAAACGGTATGGCTGGTGTTGAGACCGGTGGCCGCCAGCTTGGTCGCAGCGGTGAAGGCACCTGAGAGGTCGGGGTTCTGGCTGTAGATTACGACCGATGTGCCCGGCTCGTTGGTGATCCAGGTAATGCGGGCGCGGGTGTCGGTCACATGTCCGGCAGTCACCCGGGAAAGTTCGGGCGCCTGGGTGTCTGCCTGTGTGGTGAAGCGCAACACCGGACCTTCTACGATGTGTGTGCCATCACTGACGAGGATCTGGTAGAAGAAAGTGGTGTTATGTGTTAGAAGGGTGCTGAAGCGAGGCTCGGTGAGGTCGCGGGCGTGGGTATTGAGAATGTTGGCTGCTTCTCCGATGCGTACGGAGAATTTAAGATCGGGGTTGTCGGGGTCTTTGGCTTGCCAGGTCAAGGTGACCGGGATGGCAACATCTGTAGCCCCGTCGGTGGGCGTAAAGTCGGAGAGAGTGGGCGGATCGTTGACAGCGGTGACAGAGACCGTGAACGTCTGCGAGACGGTGTCGCTTCCACTGTTTGATGTCCCGCCGTCGTCTGTTACCGTTACTGTCACCGTCGCCGTCCCGTTTGCATTGGTCACTGGCGTATAGGCCAAACTCCCGGTCGCATCAGCACTGGTGTAGGTGACCGTCGGGTTGGGAATCAGACTCGTGTTGCTGGAGGTGGCTGTCACGGTTAGCGTCTGCGGCTCGTTGGACGCACCCGTTCCGATGCCTGACAGGCTGACGGTCTGGGCGGTTAAAATCGCTGAAGGATCGGAAATCGCAGAAAGCGTCGGGATGTCGTTAGCTGAGGTCACATTCACTGTAATCGTGGCTGTGGACGAATTTACAGTTCCGTCATTCAACAAAAAGGTGAAATCACCCACACTTGCCCCCACAAACGCATCCAGGTCCCCATCCCCATCGATGCCCACAAACGAGGTCGAAGACCGGTCCCCCACATCGACTAAGCCAAACGCATGTATACGGAGAAATTTCGGATCGGCAGAAACGGGTGACGCAAACAGGTTCAGCATCAACAGCGCAAGACCCGCAAGCTTCGCAGAAGACCCTAACGCAGTGGTCAGGAAACGCTCGTTGCCCTGATAGCGACGCACGAACTGGCGGGCGAACCACTTCAACTTGCCCCGACGACCTACCCACATTGGGGCGGCTTCTGTGACGAGGACTTCGCGGAACTGGTGGTAGAGGGCGCGACGGTGGGGGCGGGAGGGACCTATCCCCCTAATCCCCACCACCCAACCTGTCGGCACGCCAGCTACCGACCCACCACCCTCTGCGAGGAAAGGGGGGACGGTTTTTCTTGGGATGTTCTTCGTACTTAGAGACGGTAGGAAGGTGTTTTGAGAGGGGGGGTGTTTCTCAGGATTCTGATGTGGGTTGGAAACGCTTTGTTCGGTACCTATGAATCTCATCTATGATCTCCCCGACAACATAGAGACAATCAGGAAAAAAAGGTCAGAAGCCGCACCTACACAGGCACGGCTTCTGTTGTTCGGCATTCGGCAAATTACGAACGGCAGGAGAGAAATGCAATCGGAAAGGGGGGCGGGATCACGGAGGGCCACGAAGGAGCACAGAGGGCCACGGAACCCGGCACCCTTCCGCCGCTGGATCGCAGAAGGGAGCAGAACCGCTCCGCACACCCTGCCCTGCGCAGAGGGCCGCAGATCCGCACTGGCCCCAAACTGGAGTGGGTTTGGGGTGATTGATTCTTGAATGACAAAAAAATCCCGCCAGATGAATTATCTGGCGGGAAAAAATAAAACAACGTATTACTCGCCTTCTGGAGATGTATCCTGTTCTGATATTTCTTCACCTGTAGATTTAGAGGAAGCCTGCTTACCATGAATCCAATCGGCTAAGCGCGATTGAATTTGGTTGAGTCGTTCAATGGGTAATGCGCCAATCGTCCCTTCGAGAAGATCTGCAGAAACCACGGCAAGGCGAGTGATACGAATAAGGCTGGTCGTTTTTAGACCTGTCTGTGAAAAATCGGAGTCTGTATCACGTATGATTTCATCAAATTCAGGCACCTCATGATGAA
>JAPUJS010000208.1 GCA_027296045.1 bacterium
AGCAACCCATGCTCGGTTGCCAGCAATCCCGCACCCATATACCACGCCTCGGTCAAAGAAGCCGCCTGCTGACAGGCTTCCAACACAGAAATCCGATCGTCCCGATTTTGATCGGCGCTCTCTTCTTCCAATGCCTGAATAAAATACTCCATAAATTGGGTCGCATACCGCTCGTCCACACTTTTCGTACTCGTACAGATAATACGCCCATCGCCACTCAGCGCATTGATAAATGCAGCGCTGGCAGACGCCCCATTCACCACCACAATCCGACGTGCAGAAACCCCCGTCAGCAATCCATCCAGTTCATCGGCGCTCAAATCAGCCCCCGGAATATTCAGCTTCGCCACCTTTCGCCGAAAACTTCCATGGCCGATCAGATAAACAAAAAGATCGTCCCGCTCACCAACCTGCTTGCCCAACCGCTGGAACGCCGCCCGAATCTCCGACAGATCAGACTTCCCATCTGCATCCTCTCCAGATTCCGTCAACAACCGAACGTTTTCAGAACGATGCCCCAAATCTTCCACCAAAACCCGCTTCAATCGCCCTCCCCAATCGACAAACCGTTCCTGATATTCCACCTCTCCCCCACTTCCACACACAATCAGATCAAACGGAGCCGACCACGCCTGCCCATTGGCCAATACACAGATCCAGATCACCAGGATACAATACCCTCCTAGAAATGGCCTTCTGTGGCCCTTCGTGCTCCTTCGTGTCCCTCTGTGATCCATCACGGCTGCCCCTGCTTTCTCCGCATATACCATTCCAGTACCAGCAGCACCACCACCAGTACATAAAAAGGTGGAAAATGCCACAGATGGAACCGGTCCAACCGTTCATGTACCGTATCGGTCCAGGGAATCTGTTTTGCCAACTCGTCCAGTTCGTCCAAGGTGAAAAAGTTTCCGCCGGATGCGCTGGCAATTTGCTTTAAAAAATCAGGCTGATACCGAGCCCGTTGAAACTCGCGATGGTCTGGGTGTACCATCACCGCCGTTTCCATGTGCCCGATGGTCGTCCCTCTGTCGTTTCGTGCGGTCAACCGGACGTGGTGCATCCCTTCTGTTTCAGCTAAAAATTCTGCCGTGTAAACGCCTGCCTCTGTAATCGACTCCTCCACCGGCAATGGCCAGTCTTTTGCATCGGGATCGGCCAATTGCACCTCCGTAGCCAACCCCTCCTGGGCGGCAAATAAACTGTCTCGCACCAAAAATGTCAACGACCGAGATTCGCCCACCGTCAGCCCTTCTTCCCCCTGAGTCAATACAACCGGCTCGGGCACATCCTTCACCAAACCCCGCATCAATTGTCGCCAGAATCGCTCGTGGACATCGTCCTCTAATTTGCGCATCATTTGCCACTGCCAGGTCTCCCCCGTGGCCAATACCGCACACCGCCCCTTTCCGTAGCGTTGCCAGACAAAAAGCGGCTGTCCATCCAGCGCGTCAGACGCCCCGTGAACCTCTGCCAGCACCGTAGCCCCTGCCCGGGTGGTGGCAAAGCGATTCACCCCATAAAGTGCCGGCAACGTTTCCCAGAGCTCCCGGTCATGCTGGGTCTCTGAAGCCAGCGACCAGATCCCGGAAAGCGTTCCTTCAATCGTCGGTTTGGGATGAAAAAGCAGTTCCATATCATCCCCTCCCGCACCCAGCACAACCGGCAGCATCGCTTCGATAACGGTCTTGCCATATCCCCCTTCGGCAAACGAACGGGGGCCCCCCATCAACATCAAACTCCCACCTCTTCTGGACACAAAATCCCGTGTCAACTCCAGTTGCCCCTGGGCAAAAAATGCCCGCTCAATATCGCCCCAGATGACCAGATGATACCGATACAGGTCCTCGGCTTCCAGCGGATACCCCGTGGCCAGCTCCGAAGCCTGGGTGCCAATCCGGATAAAAACGGCTTCATCATACCGGGGTGCCATATGTGCACTGTCGTCAAACCCTTCAAACAGAGGATTTGCCAGAGACGCTTCCGCCCCTCGAAACACAAACTTCCGCTCCGGTCCCGATATCCGGATCAGACTGGTCAGGGCCAGTTGCGGAGCTTCTTCCAGCGCCCGCCGCACAAATTTGATTTCCCATGTAGGCCGCCCACTAAAATATAAGATGCGGTAGGTTCGATCCCGATTGTCCACCACAAAGTCGCGCACATTGTTCTCGGCAATCGGATCTTTTTCGGAGGAAACCAATGTCTCCAACGGTGCCCCTCCGGCCAGCCGAACCTGTGCCCGATACGACACCCACCCCGACTGTCGAGGCACAAATTCCAATCGCACACTGTTTTCCGCACGATCCTCTGCAACCGCAAACGAGGTCGACTGAACCACGCGTTTCCCGTCCAAAACCTCCACCACAACCTTCTCCCCCACCAACCCCTCCGAAACCACCCGAACGATTACGGCAACAGGACTGTGATCAAAATTTGTCCGGCCCACTGAAATACCGGCCAATTCCAACGATTGCCACCGCGATTCCAAACCTGTACCCACCGTAAATACAGGCACCTCGGTCGGAAAATCGGATGGGCCGACAGGAGGTCCATCGGACTGCTGGACCCCATCTGAAAACAGCACCACTGCCGATACATTTGTTCCCAACATTTTCCGCAGCGCCCCGTCAACAGCTCCCAACAGGTCCGACCGTTTCTGTTCAAAATTCAGGTCCTGAACCGACGTCAAGCGCTCCAGGTCCTTTCCAAACCGAAACAGCACCACCTGGTGTGACTGCCGGAGCGTCTCTTCAAACCGCGAATCCATGGCGGTATACGCGTCCAGGAACCGTTCTCCCCGGTGACGACCATCCCCACCGGGTACTTGCATGCTCTTGGAATCATCCACCAGCACCAGCACAAAATGCTTGCCAGGCTCACTCCGTCGGCCCACCAGGCTTGGATCGAGCACCAAAAACAGAACCAGCGCCAACCCGCCTACCCGCATCGCCGTCAACCCCCCCCGACGCCATCCCCGCACCTGTTTCAACCGGGACCACCAGAATACAGCTCCCAGTGCAAATACAAAAATTAGGAGTGAGATCGCCGCTAGAAGTCCAAATGGGACATGGAACTCAAACCACACCGATTGGTACACCTTGTCGGTTCCGCCGGGTAACCATGTCAATAGCGTTTCAAACATTCTTCCCTCTGCGTGGGTGCAGGTGGGCGGGGCAGTCTGCGGCCCTCTGCGATCTCACTTCATCTCAGACAATGCCTTGAAATACTCCGCCACTTGCGCCTTATACTGCGCTGGAACTTCTCCTTCACTTTCTGGGCCAAAAACAAATTCGCTCTGTTTCTCCCGAATCGAAAGTTTCAATTCCTCTGCGGCAAGAGTCAGCGGCTTAATCGCCTGGTCAAATACGAGATCGAATCGAGGTGCTCGGCTATCCCGTCCAAACCGGCGCCTCATCGCGTCGAGGTCTTCTCGGATGCTCCCAAGTCGCTGCCGCACCGGATTTCCTTCCGGCAACAAATCTTCGGCATTTCGGATTTGGTCCAACCACTCTCGATATCCACCTGCTGCAAATCGCCTTAATTCTTCCGCACTTCGTGGCCCCCACTCAAACTCCCCATAGCCGCCCCCTGCGCCCGGGCCCGCCCAACCTGGATGCCCGCTCCCCCGTGGCCCGTGTCGGGGTTACCCCGCCCGAGCGCCCCCAGCGCTGGCCG
>JAPUJS010000209.1 GCA_027296045.1 bacterium
ACTTTGTGAGCAACAGCCCCGAAACCAACCTGGTGCGCGACCAGATCCGGATGGCCGTAGATGCCCAATGTGACACCATTCTGATTAGCGGCGAGACCGGCACGGGCAAGGAAGTAGCCGCCCGCGAAATCCACTTCCAGGGCGATTCTGACCACAGCCCCTTTATTGCGGTCAGCTGTCCAGCCCTTCCCGAATCTCTGGTGGAAAGCGAACTGTTCGGCCACGTCAAGGGCGCTTTTACCGGGGCCACGACCGACCGGGCCGGCTATTTCGAAATGGCCGACGGTGGCACCCTCTTCCTGGACGAGATTGCCGACCTCTCCGCCGACGCCCAGGCCAAGATGCTGCGTGCCTTAGAAACCCGCACCTTCCGCCGGGTGGGCGGGTCCAAAGAAATCAGTGTCAATCTCCGCGTGGTGGCCGCCACCAACACCCGTCTGGAAGATCGGGTGGCCGACGGCAGCTTCCGGCAGGACCTATTCTACCGGCTCAACGTATTTTCCATCACCCTCCAGCCCCTCCGGGACCGCAAAGGCGATATCCTGCCTTTGGCCGAACACTTCCTAGCCGGCTTTGCCGCCCCCCGGAACCTGCAGTTCGACGGCTTTTCGATTGAGGCGAAAGAACAGTTCCTGGAATACGATTTCCCCGGAAACGCCCGGGAACTCCGCAACCTGGTCGAACGGGCGGCCATCCTCTGCCGCTCCGGACAGATCTTGCCCGCCCACCTCAACCTTCCGGCCCACTGCCCTACAGCAAAATCACCCGCTCCGGCCTTCCTGTCCCCCGTCCATCAAAACGGGCACGGAGAACGCAACCGCATCGAAACCGCTCTGGAAAACGCCAAGTGGAACCGCCGGCAAGCGGCCAAGGATCTGGACATGCCCTATTCCACCCTGCGCTACAAAATCCAGAGACTTGACATCTCGTGAAGCCCGCATCGGGCGCTTCTCATCCAAAATGGCCTTTGGTAACTCTTGTTAACAAGAGTTGCTAAAGGCCTCTTTTTTTGGGGAGCAGTCGAAAGAAATTTAAAAAATAAGTATTTAATTATCAATATATTATGCAACTATAGTTTCATTGGCATACACATTGCTTATCCCCTCTGAGACCCCTCTATCGAATCTGACGGAGACCAGACCATATGCCAAAAAGCGCCATTCTTACTCTTCTCTACCTCGCACTCCTTCTACCCGTCCCTGCCAGGGCCCGGATCATCCCCATTCAGGCCGGCACCGAGCCTGCCCGGGTGTTCGGGGTAGCAAAATCAAGGTAGAATGTGGTGAAGATTACTTTGGTATGAATATTGCGAGATGACCGTTTACACAGATCGTAAGGGACTTTTTGTCGTTAAAACGCAATTCCCTATGGTGGTTTCACCAGTCCTATAAGGAGAGATATCATGAGACGCCTACGCTTGTCCTTTCTATTTTTTTTCATCGGGATCTGGTTTCCAGGGATGCCCTACGCCCAGGAAGCCGGGATGGTCGATATAACCCTGGATGAATTGCTGAATCTGAAGATCAGCACAGTTGCAAAGTACGAACAAACCACCCGTGAAGCGCCCGCCTCGGTGACCATTATCACCTCGAAGGATATCGATCTCTACGGCTATCAAACCCTGGAGGAAGTCTTCAAAGGCATTCGAGGATTTTATGTAAGCAACGACCGAAATTACAGCTACGTGGGGATTCGCGGGTTCAGCCGGCCCACAGATTACAACAACCGGGTATTGCTTCTGTTGAACGGTCACACCTTAAATGAAAGTATCTGGGGGTCCGCAGGCATCGGCACAGGCACGCCCATAGACCTGGATACGGTTGAACGGGTTGAGATCGTTCGAGGGCCGGGTTCGGCCCTTTACGGCACCTATGCGATGTTCGCCGTTGTCAATGTGATTACCAAAAGTGGAAACACCACAGACGGCCTCAAAGTTGACGCAGAGATGGGCAGTTATAGCAGGCGTCAGGGCTCGATGACATTTGGGAAAGAGTTTGACAATGGCACCGACATATTCATATCTGCCCTGGGCGCAGATGTTCAGGGCCAGGACCTCTATTATCAAGAATTTGACGACCCTGCTACAAATCAGGGCATCGCCCAGGATCTGGACTGGGACAAATATTACGCATTGCTTGCGACTTTCAGATACGGCGATTTTACACTTCAGGGCTATCTGAATTCCCGGGAAAAGGGGATTCCGACAGGGCCCTGGGAAGTCTCCTTCAACGATCAAAATGCCAAAACCCTGGATCAGCGCCGTCATATCAACCTCAAATACGACCGCAAACTCGGGGCTGATAAGCATCTCCTGTTGCGAGGATATTATGACCATTACCACTACAGGGGGTGGTATCCCTACGACGCCCTCTATCTTGACGAGTCCGATGGTCACTGGGTCGGAAGTGAATTCCAGTTTCTCTGGGATACCCGGCCCAATAACCGGCTGACCTTCGGAGCGGAGTATCAAAATCATTTCAGAGCGCATTACCGGACATGGGATGAGAACAATACCTACTTTGACGGGGATTTCCCCAATTATCTGTTCTCTTTATACGCCCAGAACGAATATGAGATCGTCGAGAACCTGACCCTCACTGCCGGTATCCGCAGGGATTCTTATTCCATGTCGGGAAGCACGATCACGCCGAGAGGCGCCGTAGTCTTCAGTCCCGTAAAATCCAGCACCTTCAAACTGCTCTACGGTGAGGCGTTCCGGGCGCCGAATATATATGAGACCTATTACGACGATGAATTTTCGGGGTTCAAGTCCAATCTTGATCTCATGCCGGAAAAAATTAGAACGATGGAGGTCGTCTGGGAACAGCAGTTGAGCGAGGTGCTGTTCAGTACCGTGTCGCTCTATAACTACAGAATGAGGCATTTAATCGACCAGCAGATGGATCCATCGGACGAGCTGATTCAGCACCGGAATGTCAACAGGGTCAAAGCGAGGGGCGTTGAACTGGAACTCAACGCCAGGCTGAAAGCGGGGATTCAGGGATATGCCAGCTATGTTTTCCAGCAGGCGAAAGATACCGATTTGAATCAGAGGCTGACCAATTCCCCCGCACACACCGTGAAGATGGGATTGGCCTTTCCCATTGCAAGACATTTCTATGCAGCCCCGGAGCTGCAGTACGAAAGTGAGCGGATCACGGTGCAGAAGACAAAAACCGATCCTTATCTGTTAACTAATGTCAAGCTTTCGGCGAAGCCTCAGCCAGAGGCGAACACACCTCTGGGGCCGGTGTTTAACCACTTAAATGTCTCATTCCTGGTGCGGAATCTGTTTAATACAGACTACAGAACGCCGGGAGGTTTTGAGCACCTACAGCCTGCAATTGCTCAGGACGGGCGAAATTATGCCGTCAGAATAGAGTATGAGTTCTAACGCGCAAATTCCAACGGTTCAAGTTTATAACCCACTCCTTCAGGAGGATTTATGACAACGCTACAACCCTTAAGAATCCTGGTGGTAGACGATGAAGAAATCGTCCGTAGAATCCTCATCAACTTCATAAGCGAACATGGTCACCGGGTGGATGCGGCCGGCGACAGCACCTCGGCCCTGGAGGCCCTGGAAATGCGCGAATACGACCTGGCCCTGGTAGACCTGCGTATGCCCGGATCGAACGGCCTGGATCTGATAGCCCGTATGCGGGCGCAATACCCTCATCTGTCGGTCATCCTCATCGCCGGCTTCCGGGACGAGGACATCACCGCACATGCCCTCAAACTGGGCGTTGCAGGCTTCCTGAACAAGCCCTTCGAGTTTTTAGAACTCGAATCCCTGCTGGTCAGATGTGCGCCGAGTTCATAGGCCCGGCCAGGGGTTGGCAACTCTTATTATCAACACTTAGCAACAAATGCTGTTCCGGGAAAATCGGTCTAATTCATATTTTCATATCTATCTGTTTATTAATAATTTAATTTAATTTAATTTTCTGGCACGTTCCTTGCGAAGACAATAAAGACAGCATCACCCACCCCGATTCTTTCAGGATCCTGGTTTAGAGCACACGGAAAGGAACCGCCATGAACATCTTACTTGTAGACGATGAAGAACATATCCTCAAAATCATTGCAGACTTTCTGGCCGACTGCGGCTACCAGACAGTCACCGCGGCAAATGGGACAGAAGCCTTGAAATGCCTGGAAAGAGGTGCCGACATCGGCCTGATTGTCAGCGACATCCGGATGCCCAAAATGGATGGGCTCGAGTTTCTGCGGTCCGTCCGGGTCCGCTTTCCCGGCGTTCCGGTGGTTCTGATCACCGGCCATGGAGACGAGCAAATCGCCGTGGCGGCGCTTCAGGAAGGGGCGTTTGACTATTTGAAAAAACCCCTCAAACTGAACGAATTTCTATCCTGTGTCGAACGCGTCGATGAACGCAACCAGCTGGAAGACCGGCTTCTCCGAGATTACCAGAACCTCCTGCATTCGAAACGGGATTCCGCATCGGACCATCCCGCCGCCCTGACCGACAAGCAGATCCGAAAAGAGGTCACCTCCATCGACGAAGCTTTACAGAACCTGGAGGCCATCTGGGATACCCTTCGGGGCTGCCTCGACACCTGTCAACCGGAAAAAGCCTCGGAACAGGCTCGGCTCGATTTTATCCGGGATGAAATTCCCAGCCTGTTGGCGGCCATCCGTCAAAAAATCAGATACATGACCAACGTTCCGGCCGAGGGGGCCGAATCGGGCAGCCGGGATAGGGTGACCGAAAAGATGCTCGAGGCCAACAAAATAAACATCTAGATGGGAGTCAACGATGGTTTCAGCAAAAGTCCTGATTATCGAGTCTGAAACGGAAATCGGCATGCAGGCTGCCAGGCCCCTGACGGATTTGGGGCACCAGGTTCGGATTGCAACAACGCAAAAAGAGGGCCTGGACTGGTCTTTGGAAGACACCTTCGATGTCGTCCTTTGTGACCTGGATGCGCCCCAAATCGATGGCATCGACTTGATCCAGCGCATTCGTGCCCAGGACCCGACCCTCGTCCTGGTGGCGATGACCGCCCGGACCGATCAGAAAACGGCCGTCCGCGCCCTGGAAGCTGGAGCAAGAAGCTTCCTGCCGAAACCGTTTTCCGACGAGGATCTGAAACTGAGAGTGCAAAAAGCCCTTCGGGAACGCAAACGCCTGGTCGATACCCAGTTGCTCCTGGGCGACCTGATCCACACCCGTTCGGACCTCCAGCAGAAGGTGGCCGAACGGGAGCACTACCTGCAACACCTGATCGACGCCGCCCCCTTTGCCATTCTCTCGACAGACCGCGACGGCCGGGTGCTCACCTATAACGGAAAGGCCGAACAAATGTACGGCTACCGGCCACCAGAGGCTGTGGGCAAGCCGATTTCGATGCTGTTTGGAAAACAGGTGAACGACTCGCCAGAATCCAAAGCCCGGCATGTCCGAAAAGACGGCGGCCCATTCCCCGTGCTCGTATACCGCCGCGACATCCTGGAGGGCCGCCACCGGATCGCCCACCTCTACGTGGTGGAAGACCGCAGCGAGCGGGAGCACATGGAAGAGCAGCTGCTTTATGCCGAGCGGCTCTCTCTGCTCGGCCAGATGGCCCCCCGGATCGCCCACGAATTCAAGACCCCCCTTCAGGTCATCATCGGCAGCGCTCAGATCGCCCAGGCACTGTTCAATCGGGGCGATTGCACCGATCTCTCGGAATGGCTGGAGCGCATACCCGAAGCGGCCGATCAGATTCTGGACCTGATCCACCAGATGTTCAATATGAGCAAACCGGTCGAAAACAAACAGGAAGAAATCGACCTGCAAGCCGAACTGGCGAAACTGATCGACACCCTCACGCCCCTGGGCGTGCTTAAATACTGCAAGATCGTTCAGGATATCCAGGACCCCCTGCCCACTATCATGGGAGACCCCGCCCAGATCGAACAGGTCTTCCGAAATCTGATTGTCAATGCTGCTCACGCCATGGAGGAAAGTCCGTCAGCCTCGATTTTGACCCTCGGCCTGAGTGCCTCTCCCGATCGCAAGAGATTGGAATGCAGGGTCAGCGACACGGGTTCGGGCATCTCGCCGGAGAATCTGGACCAGATCTTCCAGCCTTTCTTCACAACCAAGCCCGAAGGAAAAGGCACCGGCCTGGGCCTGCCCATAGTCAAAACCATCCTGGACCGCCACAGCGGCACGATCCAGGTGGAAAGCCAGGTGGGAGAAGGGACCTGTTTTATAGTGACCTTTCCCGTCTGCCCACAGCCTTAATTTTTCACCCCACATCTTCTGGTTTTTACAAATAGACAGGGCCTGGCAACTGGATTCGCCGGGCCCTGTTCGTTTTGACTACCTCGCAGCGTGAGCGGTCTCCGGCCGATACGTATCCAGCACCTGCAAAACCTGACTGGTCAACTGCCCGCCGATCTTCTCTGCTGCCTCGCCCGCCATTCGCCACTCGCTCTTCACGCTGGAACGCGCGTCAAAAGCCTTCTGCTCGCCCGACGGCAGGCGCTTGATCTTTCCGTCCCGCATCACCCGAAGCGAACTCGGGCTTACCCCATCATACCGATTCCAGTTCAGCCCAACCCAATTGAATCTTTCAGACAATGCAGTTTTTGGCACTTTTGAGCACAATGCTGTAGCCATGTGGCGGATTTCCGCCATGTGGTGGGCAGACGGTTGAAGGAGATTTGTTCCCCCTGTTCATTCGTGATCGTGGTGAAGAGAATAAGTAAGAGAATAAGTAAGAGAATAAGTGCTTGATAAATCATACGTTTGTATTTTTTAACCCTCCGAATTTCCTGGACGGTTTTTTTTTGGGTATGTTTTTTGCGTTTTAACAGGGACAATCTGCATGGACTCAAAATAATGGCTGTCGGGAAGCCATTTCACCAGGAGGTTTTCTATTGTGTTGCCATTTTCTCATTATTCGCGTGGAAGTACCTGGTTTTTCGGAAGCCGAGGCCGATGCGGCAGAAGCCGAGCGGTTGCTTGCAGAACTGGACACCTGATTTATTTTTTCATCTGTGGGTGGGCAAGAGAAAGGACAAAATCCAATGGCAGGTGAACACATTCTGGTGGTCGAAGACGAAGGCATTGTGGCCAAAGATCTCCAGCATCGGCTGAGCCGGTGTGGCTATCAGGTCCCCACGGTGGTCGATACCGGGCAGGCCGCCATTGATCAAGTCGATGCCGACCCCCCGGATCTGGTCTTGATGGATATTATGTTGAAGGGGGATATGGAAGGCACGGAGGCGGCCGAGAAGATTCAAAAGCGATTTGGCATTCCGATTGTTTATTTAACGGCCTATTCGGATTCGGCAACGCTGGACCGGGCAAAATCTGCCGAGCCGTTTGGATATATCCTCAAACCATTTAAGGAACAAGAGCTTCAGTCTGCAATTGAGATTGCTCTGTCTAAGCATCAGGCGGAACAGGAAAAGCAGCGGTTGCAAGCGCAACTTGCCCGGACCAAAAGGATGGAATCGGTTGGTTATTTGAGCATGGGGATCGCACACAATGTGAATAATGCGCTTCAGACCATTCTTGGATCTATCGAACTGGCAAGAACCGGATCTCCCCGTACCCCTGAATATTTGGACGTTGCCAAAGAAGGCTGTTTGCGGATCTCCAAATTGGTGGAAGGCTTGCTTCTGTTCAGTCAGCAACGGCCCATGAAAAAGCAAAACCTGGATATTTGCGAGGTGGTCCGTCAGGCGGTTGAAATGTGTTTGTTTTCTTTTCATCAACAGATTCAGATCGGCATGAAAGGGGTGGACCAGCCGCATTATATTTATGGTGATCCTGGACCGCTACAGCAAGCGATGCTGAATTTTTGTCTGAATGCCGAGGATGCTTTAAAAGACCGTTTGATGCCGCGTTTGAACATTCGTATAGAGTCTGTGACAACCCGGGCACCCGAATCGGATACACGGGCGGATTATGTGAAAATTTCATTCCGGGATAATGGAGTTGGGATGGATCAAACGGTCCAGGAGCATATCTTTGATCCCTTTTTTACAACCAAACCGATGCAACAAGAAACCGGGATGGGGCTGGCGACAACCCATAGCATCATTCAAGCCCATGGGGGCTGGATCGATTGTCTGAGCCAGGTGAATCAAGGCACCACATTTGAGGTTTATTTGCCGGTGACTGAGCAGGCAGAACCCGGTTGAGACGGCACCCATAAAAAATCCGCCGCTCCAATTCTTCCTGCGTCCGATCCATAAACAATCCTCATTCAGAATCCAATTCATCCATCACGCCCCGTACATAATCAACCGCCTTCGCCAGCCGATCCTCGTCTTCATCCGCCGATTTACCCAGATGCTCGGGATGCAAAATCCCCGTATAATCCGTTTCTCCAAGCGCCTCGATTACACCCCGAAGGTCCACCCGTCCCTCCCCGGACAACACTTCAACACCACCCGGCCACCGGTCCGTATGATCGCGCAACTGGCAAAAATGAATTTTGCCCGCAAACTTCTCTACCAGATCCTTCACCTCTCCACCCACAATATCCATCCCAGTACACATCGTTACTCCATTGCACGGACTCGGCACCGCATCCACCAGTCGGCCTAACGCATCCGGGGTGTCCACCAAAAACGGGCCGCCCCACCCTTCGGTGGTATACACTCCATAATCGTCCAACCGAACCCCTTTTGCTACAGCATTTTCCCGCAAATCGTCCGGCAACAGTCGGTGCAGGCTGTGATTTCCAATCCCCACACCATATTGTTCCGCCGCCGGGATCAGCTCTCGATACATCTCAATCAACGCTTCCCAACAGGCCTCCACATCCCCATCAGGCTTTCCAATATCCACATAGTGCAAGACCGAAACAATTTCCGATTCGCCGAGCACTTCAATCGTCCGTACCATCGCATCCATACACCGCCGGTCTTTTCGCAACACGATCGCGGGATCCGTAGACCGGCCGCTCCGCCAGTCGCTTTCCTGGACCGGCCACTTTGCAAACCAGGTACAGGCAGAGGGCACGGCAATCCCTTCTGCTTCCAGGGCACGCTTAATTGCCCGAAGTGCATCCAAATCGGGATACCCCTGCTCCCGATATCCGGGCAAGAACGCACAGGGCAAAAAAACCGCCTCCACACCCAGGTGCCGACACCGTTCTACCGTTGCCCTCACATCTGTCGATCCGGCAATTCCAATTTTCACAACCATCCTCTTTCTTTCAAATATCTCACCATCATTACTACTCATTCCATATGGCCTAACCGGTCAATCTCTCGGAGGGACTGCGCACAAAAAACCCAGCGGTTCGTCCCCAATATTTTCAAACTGGTGCTCTTCGTTCGGTGGAATATAGATCACATCCCCCACACCCACTTCCGCCACATCCCAGCCCAGCATCACCCGGGCTTTGCCCCGCAAAATATACACCCCGTGATCGTGCCCATGTCGGTCAAACGAAGACTGTCCGCCGGGCTCAATTTCATAATAGCGCAATCCGAAATGGACCGATCCGTCCCGACTTCCCAAAAGGACTTGCTTGGTCCCCCCCATTGCTCCGCCGCGATCGTAGGTCTCCACCTCAACGCCTTCCCAGGCAAATGCCCCATCTTTGCCGATAAATCTGTGTACCACGCCCATGATTTCACCCGTTCCAGGCTGAAAGATTGCATCTATGATCACATAAAATTCCGCACGCCACTCCCGTGTAAATCTGAAATCTGCTCCGCCATCTCCTTTTCAAACCCCACCCGCACCAGCTCCCGCACCCGCGTTTTGTGCATGGTTGCATATAAATCCCGCACCAACGCCCGCCCCTTTTCCATCTGCTCGGGCGAAGCCCCACCGCCTGCCAATATCATCATCGCCTGAAGCACAAACGGACTGGACCCCGAAGCCTGCTGCAAAAACGCCGTCCGCCGTTCGGCCGCCTCTGCCAGCCTTTCCCGAACGCTCGGATCTCGTTCGATATGATAACGAAAGTGCGACACCCCATAACCTACGTGCCGCCCCTCATCCTGTCGGACCAGCTTAAACACCTGTGCCGTCACCGGATCGGGGGACACCTCCTCCAAAAACTTCAGCAATTCCATAAACGTCCCCTCGCCCAACACATGCAGCAAAAAAGACGCATCCGTAAAATCATCCTGTGACAACAAAGACTGCAACGACCAGGCCGTCCGCGACGACACATACTGCAAGCCCCCGCCGTTGGCCAGCGCCCGTTTTGTAAACACCTCCACGTGTCGGGCTTCGTCCATCACCTGACTCGACAAAAACAACACCACTTCGGTGAATGCCGGGTCGATCTGATGCAGCATCTTGGCCGGCAAATACATAGCCAGATATTCATTTTGAATCATAAAGGTCGAAATCTGGCACACCGCCCGCTCCAGGTCTTCCGGCAGTTCGGGCAAATCCGCCCAGGGGATATCCGTCGTCGCATTCCACTGTCCCAGCTTCGCCTGCTCCACCAACTCTGCAATATTGTCCGCCCACACCACATCTTTTTTTGTCACCTGGAACCCAAAATCAGGCACATTTGGATCCACCGCCGACCCCCGCTGTGCCAGACCATGTTTGGGCGCCTCTTCGGGCACCTCACCCGCCAGACCCACCAGACAATCGGCCAACCGAATGCCCCCTTCCGCCTCCACTTTAATCCCCCAATCCGGCACCCCCCACCCGGACGTATCCGGCAACTGAATTTCCGCCATACCCTCTCCTTTCTATCCCATAGACAGATAGTCTTCCATTTCGGTTGGCAAAGGCAACTCCTCCTCACACAGGATGGTCTTCTATAATATAGGCCGATGCACAAAAAACGCCAAAAATAGAAAAGTCTGGTAGAGACGTCATCGGACTTTTGAACACCAAAGTATCGTCGGTCCATCTACCAAAGCGACGCTTCGAACGTCACCCCCAATCCCGGCGTATCGCCAAGATGGATCACCCCATCTTCGATCTCCGGTCCGCCCACCCAGTTCATCCAGGGCCGACCGCTTTCGGCCAGCGGTACAGAATCGAGCGCGGCAATCGCATGGAGCGACCACACTTCAGATCCCCGATGCGGACACACCCGCACATCGTATTTTTCCGCCAGTTGATAAATCTTGACCAGTTCCGTCAGTCCCCCACACCAGCATACATCGGGTTGATAAATCGCGTGCAGTCCCCGTTGCATCAAGGTCTCAAACGCAGCCGACGTATACTCGTGCTCGCCACTTGCAATCGGAATCGGACTTTCCAGCATCAACTGCTCATACCCATCCCAATCGTCCGGCGGCAACGGCTCCTCCAACCACATCAGATTAAATTTTGCAATCGCCTCTGCCACCCGCAACGTCCTCGAAACATCCCACGCCATCCCCACATCCGTCATCACCTGTACGTCTGGTCCCACCACCTCCCGCGCTTTTGCAAACAGCGAAACAATGCCTTCTAAATTCGCTTCCGGATCCATCCGCCCAATCGAAAATTTAAATGCCCGAACCCCCGAATCTCGAGCCGCTTCCAACCCCTCCAGCCCCCCCGTCCGATACGTCGGAATCGCTTCCCCCGGCTCCCCACCCAGGACCCCCACCACCGGCTTACCCTCCCGCTTCCCCCGCAAATCCCACAGCGCCAGGTCCACCCCGCTCATCGCCATCACCACCACACCTTTCCGCCCAAAGGCCAGGGTTGCTCGATACATGTGATCCCACAACCCTTCCACATCGCTCGCATCGGACCCCATCAACGCTTCCTTCAGCACCGTTTCCACAATGTGAATCCCCGCATCCCCAGCCCCCCCCCATCCCAAAACCCACCACCCCAAAACACGAACCCACCCACACCCGATAAGACCAAAAGAAACCCCCCACCCCCCCATATCCCCGGCAGCTTTGTGGGGG
>JAPUJS010000021.1 GCA_027296045.1 bacterium
TCCGGAGTCAAGCCCATCAAATATGAGAACTTCAGGAACGCTTGGAAACGATGGAGACCCGTCAGAAGGATTTCTGGGTTGAGCTTCAAAGAACACAGGAACAGGTCAATCGAGCCTTACAATATCTGATTCAGGTGATTCGGGAAAGATGGGTTTGAGGACATCTGCGTATACATTTTCCAGGGCGATCTTTACGATCGTCCTTATTTTTTTGAAGACGTTTGTATAAGATTGTCCCAGATTCGGGCTAAAGCAAGTGCTTTTCTATAGGATTAGGTAATTGATTCTGAACAGGTTATCCTTTCTATCACCTTTTAAAATGAAGGTGGCTCTTTAAGGTAAAGGAAAAACGGACGCTCACGTTTGGTTCTCGAGATCACATGATGGATGAAATTCTACCTTTAATTCTTCAAGCCCGGTCCTTTGATGCAGATGTTCGGGATCGGCACCGTGCTTTTGGCGAGCTGGTGGTGCGGTTTCAGGATATGGCCTATGGGGTGGCATATTCGATGTTGGGGGATGCGCATCTGGCACAAGATGCGGCACAGGAGGCCTTTTTAGCGGCCTATCGGGAGTTGGGAAAGTTGCGGGAGCCGAAGGCGTTTGCCGGTTGGCTGCGGCGGATTGTGTTGACGCAGTGCAATCGGATGACGCGGCGGAAACGGGTGTCTACGATTGATCTGGAGGCGGTATATGGCCTGGCGTCGGGGGATCCCGATCCGGCGGTTCTGGCGGAGGAGCGTGAGATGAAAGACCAGGTATTGGCGGCGATCCGGGATTTGCCGGAACACGAGCGGACCGTGACGATGCTGTTTTACATCAGCGGGTATTCTCAGAAAGAGATTGCCGATTTTCTGGACCTCCCGTTGACGACGGTGAAAAAGCGGTTGCAATATGCCCGGCGGCGGCTGAAGGAGGAGACTTTCGATATGGTCATCCAGAAAAGCTTGCGGGAGGAACGCCCTTCAAAGGACGAACGGTTTGCGAAACGGGTGCGGTTGTTCCAGGCGCTGGAGGCGGACGATACGGCAGGGGTGGCGGCGTTGTTGCAGGAAGACGCGACTTTGATTCACGAATCCATTCATCGAGAGGTGATGTGGTCGGACAAACCAATGGCCGGGGCTTCGCCTTTGCATCTGGCTGCAGATTATGGGCACAAGGAGATTGTGGCGGCCTTGATTTTTTTTGGGACGGATGTGAATGTCCGGGATCAACATGGACGTACCCCGTTGCACTGTGTTGCCGGTGGGTGTGCCAGTGTGGAGGTTGCGGAGTTGCTGCTCAAACACGGGGCGGACCTTCATGCAGAGGATAAAGATGGGACGACACCCTTGCTTCTGGCTGCCCGATGTACGATGCCGAGGAAAGAGGATTGGGCGGATCACTGGGGGATGGCGCAATTTTTGTTGATGAAGGGGAGCAAACTGGATCTGTTCGGAGCAGGGGCATTGGATAAGAAGGGGGCGGCTGGTACTTTGTTGCAGTTTGAACCGGACCGCGTCCACGACCGGAATGCGGCGGGAGAAACGCCTTTGCACTGGGCTGCCCGGTCCGGGTCCAGGACGGTCACACAAATACTTCTGGACCATGGAGCGGATATCAACGCTCGGGATGGGAGGGGCCGGACACCTTTGCATGGAGCTATTCAGCCCGGTGTTTGGCGAAAGTGTGAACCCACACCGGTTGCGGGATTGTTGATTGAACGGGGTGCAGAGGTGGATATTTTTGCGGCGGCGATGCTGGGCGATCTGGCACAGGTGGACTCCTTATTCATGGACGATGTAGGTCTGGTAAATGCCCTGGACGGCGATGGGGCAAGTCCATTGTGTTTGGGGACGTGGCACGGACAGAAAGCGGTGGTGGAACGGTTGCTCAATCGGGGTGCCGATGTTGGAATACAAGATGTGTTGGGACGGACGGCGGTTTCGGTTCGGTTTGAGGTGTCGGATTATGATCGGGAGATTACGGAATTGCTTTTGGAGCACGGGGCACAGCCCGATCTGCTTTCGGCATTGGTCCTGGGAGATTCGGAGGCAGTGCTGGCCGCTTTGGAGGCGGATTCGGAACGGTCGTATTCGGAGGCGATGGATTGGGCAATTTTTAAGGTGAACCATCCGGATATGGTCGCACTTCTTCTGGACCAAGGAGTGGAATTGAACATCTTTCAGGCCTCGGCTCTGGGAAGGCGAGCGGATGTTCAGGTGCTTGTTGCCCAAGATGTGGGATTGATTCATGCGCGGGATGAATTTCGGTGTACGGTCTTGCATCGGGCGGCCGAAGGGGGACATCTGGATGTTGTTGCAGATTTGATGGAAGCGGGCGCGGATGTGAATGCCCGGTCGGGTGTGGGAGCAACGCCTTTGCATCTGGCTGTGGGAAAGGGACATGAGGGTGTGGCGAGGCAGTTGTTGGATGGGGGGGCGGATTTGCATGCGGAGAATTACTTCTTACAGACCCCGTTGTTTGATGCGGTGTCCCATGGAGATCCTGAACAGGTGAATATGGTTTTGGCGCTGGGTGCGGATGTCAATGTGTCGGGCACAGGAGAAGCGACTCCGTTGCACTGGGCTGCCGGGAATGGGCATGCCAAGATTGTGGAGGTGTTGTTGGAACGCCGAGCGGATATCGAAGCCCGAAATCACTGGGGCGGTACGCCGTTTCATGTGGCGGCTCAGGGGGGACATTCGGAGGTTTGTGGAATGTTGCTGAAAGAGGGGGCCGAACTCCATGGGAAAGATGACTGGGGACGGACGCCGCTTCATGTGGCAAGCTGGCACGGCCACGGGGAGGTGGTTGGGTTGTTGTTGGATGCGGGTGCGAGCCTGGAAAGTACAAATATGTCGTTCAGTCGGCCGCTGGACACGGCCGCGGCGAGCGGGCATGTGGAGCTGGCGGCGCTATTGTTGGAAAAAGGCGCGAAGATTGATGCGCAAAGTGATTTCGGGCGTACCGCCTTGCACACAGCCGCCCGGGCAGGGCATCGAGAGATGATCCGATTTTTGCTGGAACGGGGGGCTGGGGTAGATATTCGAGACAATCGGATGGAGACGCCGTTGCACTGGGCGGTAGAACGTGGGGATTTGAAGATTATTGAATTGTTGCTCGAAAACGGAGCGGATATGGAAGCCCGAAACGAACGGGGGCGGACGGTTTTGCACCTGGCGGCCTGGAATGGGCATCCGGAGGTGGCCACATTTTTCCTGAAGCGGGGAATGAATTTACAGGTTCGAACGGAACGGGGCAATACACCGCTTCATACGTCGATTCAGGGGCGGCATCCAGAGGTGGCGATGCTGTTGCTGGAACGGGGTGCAGATGTGCATGTGGCGAATCGGTGGGGCAGCACGCCGTTGCATTCGGCGGCCTGGTACGGGTTGAAGGAGGTTGCCGAGGGACTGGTGAGACGGGGTGCAGATCCGACAATAAAAGAAAGTCAGGGAAAGACGCCGGCGCAATTGGCACGGCAGCAGGAATATCCGGAGGTGGCGAAGGCCCTCACTCAAGGTGAGTGAACGGCAACCCTCAGACCCACCCCACCCGTCGCTACGCCAATGGGCTTTTGGTGTGGGATGAAAGTGTTATGAGACGATTTGTAAAATTGACGGCGGAGCGGGTTTTATCCGATCGATTCGGAACAGGGATTCGTTTGGGAGGCGGTGAGATGCTCGGGCGCAACGATCGGTCGGAGGTGTATCGGTTTCGGATTTTGAGTGGTCCGGACGGTTTGCCGGAGACCGTGGTGGCCAAGCAGGGGGTGTGTCGGCACGAGGAGACGTTTGACGCATCCGGGGGGCCTGCGGAGCGAATTTTTAACGATTGGGCCGGGGCACAGTTTTTGAATGAGTTGTGTGGCAATTTGATTAGTCCTCGGTTTTACGGGGGCGATTCGGACCAGGGGTTGGTGCTGGTGGAAGATTTAAAGGTGGGAAAGAATCTTTCCAACCTGCTGCACGAGGACAATGCTGAAGTGGCCGAGCGGGCGTTGGTTGAACACGCGCGTGTGGTGGGTCGGATGCACGCGGTAACGGCGGGAAAGGTGGGAGCATTTAACAAGCTGCGAAACCGGTTGGGACGGACGTCTGGCGCAGGTTTTAAAATCGGATCGCTGTTGGGCACATTTCGCGAATTGGTTGGGGTCTACGATTCTAAAGGCATTTCTACCGAGGCCGAACAGGACCTGAATACGGTTGGGGCTTCGCTTCGGGAACCGGGGTCGTTTTGGGCATATACGCACAACGATCTGGGGCCTTATAATTGTCTGTGGATGGGCGATGGGGTGAAGCTGGTGGACTTTGAGGCAGGACGGTTTGGACACGCGCGTCTGGATGCGCTTTATGGGCCGTTACACTTTCCGGCATTCTGGTTTACGCACCGGATTCCA
>JAPUJS010000210.1 GCA_027296045.1 bacterium
GACTTCTTGATCCAATGAGAAAATAAAATGAAAGCAATAATATTAGCAGCAGGCGTTGGTTCCAGAATCGGACCATTAACGGATAACTGTCCCAAAAGCCTATTAAAAGTTGGAGGTAACCCTATTCTTGGGATGATGATATCTCATATTCAGGATTGTGGAATAAATGAAATTATTTTTGTCCTTGGATATTTACAAGAACAGATAAAAGATTATGTGAAAATAAATTTTCCAGATTTAAGTGCCTATTTTGTTACAAATGACAAATACGCAGAGACAAATACCGGTTTTTCTTTAATGTTGGCAAAAGAATTGATTAAGGATTCAGGTTTTGTAAAGTTTGATGCGGATGTGGTGTTTGACAAAGAGATACTTAAAAAGCTGATTGAATGCGAATATACAAACTGTTTATGCATAGACAAAAATATTAATCTTGATGCTGAAGAAATTAAAGTAATTATCGATGGTCAAAACAAGGTAATTAAAACCAGCAAAACAGTTGACCCCAAAGATGCTGCAGGTGAATCAATAGGTATTGAAAAAATTGATAGTGAAACAGCAAAATTATTGTTTGCGGAATTGAAAATAATGATGAAGGACAGACAAAATCATCAAGAGTATTACGAAGGTGCTTATGAGAGATTAATCGAAAAAAACGTTCCTTTTTATGCTTTAGATATTTCTGGGTTAAAATGGACTGAAATTGATACAAAAGAGGATCTTATCACAGCACAGAAAATATTGTTGCCCTCCTCATGTTTTCAATAGAGCTCACAGTTCCATCTCTCTTAGATCAGACTCCAGTCGAAAACGGCCGCCTGGTATTCTTCCTTTTTCTGGGTCAACCCTTCGTACACGCACTGGCAATCTGCCGGAGAGGCCAGATGGGTCAATAGGGGCTTCACAATCAGCCGTTCGGACTCAATCCAGTCTACAATTTGTCGATAATTGGCCGTGATGTCACGCACCCGATCGGTCTCGTGCTGGGGCCAGCGCCACTCCAGAGACCCGATCATCCGAATGGCTTCCAGATGAATCTTCGATAACATCGGCGTCACATCAAATGTGGCCTTCGCCCTGGGACTTCCCAGCAAAATCACCTCTCCATAACGCCTGGTCAACAGTACTGCCTGGTTGATCACCTCGCTTATTCCAATGGCTTCCACGGTAATCTGGACCCCCCTGCCTTCCGTCCAATCCATCACCGCTGCTTCCAGATCTTCGGTTCCCGAATTCACCGTCCGGGCAATGCCGCAGGCCTTTGCTTTTTCCAACCGGAGGTCTGACAGGTCTGCCACCATCACTTCTGCCCCTGCAAGCTGGAAAAGCTGGGCTGCAAAATTTCCCACCAGTCCAACCCCGATCACCAGCACCGTATCGCCAGGCTGTACACTCGACGACCGAAGGGCGCTGATGCTCACCCCGGCCATACGGGCAAAAACAATGTGCCGTCCATTTGCCTGTTTCGACACAGGCAATGCCATCCGCACCGCATCTGCTTTGACCAGAGAAGCGTGGCGGGAAAAACTCAGCACCCGATCTCCGGGCTTACACATCGTCACGCCATCGCCCACCTCCAGAACTTTACCCAGATGACCGTACCCGGTATCCCGGGGGTATTGTTTTGCCCGATCCCCGCCAAAAGGCATCTCTTTTACCAGGCCCGTAAAACCCGCCCCTTCGGTCCCGGCACTGACCACCGAATACTCGGCTTTTACCAGGGCTTCATGAGATTTTAACCCGGGTTCCAGTTCCACTTCCTGTAATTCAATTCGTCCTGGTTCGACAACCACCAATTTCTGGATCTTCATCTGCAAACCTCATTCCGAATCGCCCGTTGGACTGGGCGTATTGAGCAAGTCCACGAGAAATCGTACGATCTCCTCCAGATCCACCTTGTGTTCTGCCATATCGATCCTTATGGGTCAAAAAACGTCAGATAGGGTTTGTTTTCACATTCCCGCTTTAGAAGAACCGCCAGTTCCATCGCGTGGTAATCTCCCCACATCGACGACTCCCCACAGGCCACCTTTTGCCCTGCAGGAACATGATCCCATCCGTTGGGATTGTGATACACCGAATGCAAAATCAACCCCTGATGGTCTACTTCTTCCGACAGAAAAGGGGTGTCAAAAATCGTGCCTGCAACCGTCAAACCCGCTTGAAGATATCGTTTGCCTTTTTCGCCTCCCAACCACTTGCCCAACCGATACAGCCCCTGGGCTATGATTGCCGCCGCCGAACTGTCCACCGATTCGTGCGGGTTGTAGGGATCGGCGGGTTTATCCTGATAGGCCCCCAGATGCCCCAATTCCGGTGCCCCACTGTCCCAGTAAGGAATCCCGTCGGCAGACGTAATATGATCGATATAAAAATCGGCTGCCGCTCGAACCGCCCGACTCCACACCCCCTGGATCTCGTCCCGTCCCCCATACCGGTCCAGCTCATCGTCGGCCAGGACTTCCAGAAATTCCAGCAATTCGGCATATCCGGTCACAACCCAGGCCAATCCGCGGGTCCAGGTTGAAAACGGGGAATACCCCTGCTGGGTGCTGGGACACCGATAGCTGCCGTCGTTGAGATTAAAAATGGATTCGTGAACCACCCGCCCGCTCACATCGAAAGCATCCCGGCCTTCCCCGTAATACACATTGAACCGGGCGGTGGTTTCCGAATGGTGAATCAGCCGTTCCAGCAGGGAAATTGCCCGGTCGTTTTCCCCCCTCAATACGTGTCCAAGTTGATATCCCACGCCCAGAACCCGACAAGACCGGATGGTGTCAGAAAAGAGAGAATGGGGTCCATTGAACGAATGGATATAGCCTTTCCCATCATCGATGGTCGTCCACCGGGCTGCCTGCACTGCTCCGGAAGCCTTGAGCGCCAGTTCGTAAAAATGGCGTTCCCATTCGTTTTCGGGCAACACCTCTTCCATCATCAACCGGCGCAGATTCCCATAGGTCGACATATTGTTGAACCCGTGGTCGTGCACCCCAATGTGGGTCACGTGGGACGCCATTCGCTCCAGCGTGCCTCTCCTGCCAATCTCTAAAAAAGCAGGCTCTCCGGTTGCTTCATATTCCAAAATGGCGCACCCAAATTGAAATCCCTGGGTCCATTCTGTCCATCCCCTGGTCGTATATTTACCTTCCACCGTAAACACGGGGGTTCCGCGTCCCGGATCCCATGTCCGATCCAGATGCTGAATTTTCTTCCCCGCCAGATCAAAAAACCGGTCCAGCTTGCCCTTCAGATCCGCTACCTGGATCTCATCGTTGATTTGCATTGCAACCCTCCCCAAATCGCCCCGCTACACTTCTATGACCTGCCCGTCATAGGCAAGTTGCACATGGTCTGGTAACACGACCCCGTTTTCTGCACACTGTTCCGAAAAAAATCGGTCGTCAATCCGGTGCATCATATGAGTCAGGTAGGTGCGTTCGGCACCCACATGCAATACAGCCTCAACGGCCTCTCCCACAGAAAAGTGCGTTGGATGCTTCGGGTTAAAGCTCAATGCATCCAGGACCAGAACATCCACACCCTTCAGCAAATCCAAAGACCCTTCGAGAAACCGCTTCACATCCGAAACATAGCCCAGTTTCCCAATCCGGTATCCGAAGGTCACGACCGCCCCGTGCTGAACCGGCACACATTCCAATTCCACACCTTCCACCACAAATCGACCGCTCACGGCATGAGGAAGCAAATGCGCCACCCCTCCCCCTGCATAGGTCTCTTTGCTAAACATGTAATCGTAATTTTTCTGCAACACCCCCATCGTCTCTTCCGGACCGTAAATCGGCATATCCATCTTCTGTTTCCGGCACGGCATCACCAGATCGTTTGTCCCGCTGATGTGATCTGCATGACAGTGGGTATAAATGACCGCGTCAATTTTCTCAACCCGGTGCCGATCGATCTGGTCCAGAAAATTGGGTCCGGTATCAAATTGGAGGTTGACCTCCCCCACCTGAAGGTGCATCGAAGGCCGGGTCCGCAAATTTTTTGAACCCGGATTCTCTCGTGCATCCTGACACGTGTCACAATCGCATAAATACTCGGGAATCCCGGTCGACGTCCCGGACCCCAGAATTTTCATCTGCATTTTCCCTCCCAAAGTTCGAAAAAACAATCCCCAAAATACCACATAGCCCATGAGAAAGCAACCCGAGAATCAGCATCAAATCGAACGCCCTGTAGAGTGACTCTACAGGGCGCTGT
Organism: bacterium; assembly: GCA_027296045.1. Classification (GTDB taxonomy): domain Bacteria; phylum Latescibacterota; class UBA2968; order UBA2968; family UBA2968; genus JAPUJS01. Next base: position 4,225 of record JAPUJS010000210.1, read on the forward strand.
TTCGGAGATTGCAGACCAGGATCATTTCCCCTCAGCCTGTCCAAATCCCTTTACAAAGATCAGAAAATCATCCAATCCCACTTCGCCATTGCCGTCTAGATCAAATCGGGCATCAAACCCGGATTCTCCCTGGCGGGTGCCGAAATGCCGGGCAAAAACAATCAGATCGCCCAGATTCACCGACCCGTCGCCATTTAAGTCTCCAATTCCCACCAAACGCCCCCCAACAACCACCCGGGCCTGTTCGGTCTGGACCCGCAATCGCTCCTGCCCGGAGACCCGACCAATCTGGGCAGAGAGGAATCCGATTGCCGTTTCAACATCTCCTGTTTGAACCACCCGAAACACCGCCTGTCCCAGGCTGCCCCGTTCCCGGTCCACTCGACCTCCCAAAATCGCGACATTGATCTCTACTTGTCCCGCCTTTGGAAAGGACAGAATCGGCGTTGCTCCGTCCATCAGATCAGCAGGTCGAAACCCTTCAAATGCCAAAAACTCAGGATCAAATTCCAAAATCGCCTGAAACCCATTCATGTCCACCCCACCCGACAGAATCACCAGATCAACTGCCATTTCCATCCCCACAGCCGGCAACCTCTCCAGGGTCCGCTGTTCCTGATCTCCCACAGCCGGGTTCAAATCCAGAGCAAGCGCAGGAAGGGCCGTCACTTCTGCAAAAACAGGTGCCAACCCTTCTACGGTCGCCCGAATGCGAATCTGCCCGACGGAGATCGCCTTCAGATCCACTTCTGCAACCCCTTGATGCACTTTTACCGATGGGACCGAAAGCACCCCTTCGCCTTCGAT
>JAPUJS010000211.1 GCA_027296045.1 bacterium
AGCGAATTCGACGCGGACCCCGACGCGATCTTCTTTGAAGGCGATATCGGCACGATGCTCGGCGGCGTGGGTTCCGACGTGGACATCCCCTTTGCAGCAGGCTATCTCTGGAGCCTGTATTTTCTGTCTAAAGGTCTGGTAGAGTCACCCAATCTGCCCCGAAAATTAATCTTCAAAATCGGCCTGACCATCGGCCTGACCATGGGCATTCGCGTGGGTGGCGTGCTGCTTTGGGGCTATCTGGGCCTGTTTTATGCCATCCGATATCTTCAACTCTCAAAAAGAACATGGCAACCTGCTTTGTGGCTTCGACTTCTGGGTCAGGCAACGGCAATCACGGCCATTGCCTACACCACCATGATTTGCTTCTGGCCCTGGGCACAAATACACCCGCTAACAGGACCCTGGCAGGCCATCCAGGCCTTTTCCCGCTTCTCAGAATACCACCACAGCTTTTTCAACGGACAATATGTACTGAACACCCAGATCCCCCGAACCTACACCCTTCAATGGCTGATCCTCACCCTGCCCGAATTCGTTTTTGCAGGGCTTGCCGCCTGGGTTATAGGCTTAAAACAGCGATCTACAGCCAGCCTCCAACACTTGCTGCTCCTGTTCAGCGGACTCTTTCCGGTCGGATATACCGTAGTATCGCACACGCCGCTTTACGACGGCATTCGTCACCTGCTGTTTGCACTACCGCCTCTGGTGATCCTTGCCGCCGTCGGCCTGGACAACATGCTGAAGATGTTTGTTCAGGCCAAAAAATATCTGGCAACCGCCATCGGCCTGCTACTGGGCATGGTCGGTTTCGAAATGGTGCGCCTGCACCCCCATCAGTACATCTATTTCAACTGGATATTTGCCGGCAAGGTCGAACAGGCCCAGTCAAATTACGAAACAGACTACTGGGTCAACAGCATCAAACAGGGCCTGGCGTGGATCGACGCAAACCCCCGCTGGCATCCAGGAGATCGCAAGCTTCGCCTGGGCAGTTTGTTCCCCGAAAGGCTCGCTTTGATGGCCGATCCCAACCATATCGACTGCAACGTCTCCCCGGACACAGCCGATCTCTATATGGGCGGCACCCGGTATGACTACCACCGGACCATTCCGGGTGAAGTGGTACACATCATTCGGGTAGAAACCGTGCCTTTGCTCTACATCATCCGGCCCGACAGCAGCTATCAGAACGATCCTTTTTTTTCGAACTCCCCTGCAATGCACTACCGCAAAGCCCGATTTTATGAAGAAGCCAACAAAATGGAAGCTGCGCGTCAAGCCTATGAGCGTGTCATCCAATGTCATTCGGCGGGCGCACCATCGTCTATCTTGCCCGACCACCTCTTTGTCAGAATCGGAAATGTCTATCTATCTTTAGAGAGATATCAGGATGCGCTCATCCACTATCTAAAAGCGGCAAAAACAGCGCCCCAAAGCGGTCTATTTTACAACAATATTGGCGTAACATATTCCCGCCTCAAAAATCACGAAGCGGCCCGGATGTGGATGCAAGCTGCCCTGGATGTAGAACCGACCTATTTCAGTGCCCACGTCAATCTGGGCGAACTCTGGGAGTTGGATGGCAAAGATGAGAAAGCCCTGGAAGCCTATCTAAAAGCCAGGGGCCTCCGGCCGGACACCGCCTATTTGCACGACCGGATCGGGCGTCTGCTTTATCGGCTAAAACGGTTCGACTCTGCCATTCGAAGCTTTCAAAAGGCCGTTGTGCTTCAGCCCGACTCCGCCTCGGTACACTATAATCTGGGGACGGCTCAGATGGGTCAAAAAGCCTACACAAAAGCAATCCCCTCGTTTCAGCAGGTCGTCGCAATAGATCCAAAACATTTCGACGCCTATTATACCCTCGGAAAGCTCTACAGCTATCAGGCACGCTATCCAGAAGCCATAATCGCTTATCAAAAAGCCATTGCCATCCAGCCGAACCACGCCGACGTATACAGCGATCTCGGCGCAATCTACGTTCAGGTCGGACAACTTGCAGAAGCCAGAGCGGCCTTCAAAAAAGCCCTCACAATCGACCCCAACCACAAAATCGCCTCCAAGCGCCTCGAAGTGCTGTCCAGGTAAGTGGAAAATAAGCTTTCAGCTGAATAGGAAAAACGACGACTTCTTGTGAAGTCGCCGTTTCAATTTAGATGCAGGGCTCGACTTTCAAACCACTTTCTAAATACGACAAATTGTCGTATTTTAGGTTTCGCAGTTTAAATATAGCGAATCACAGGGAAAGTTTCAAACGACAGAATTAAGAATCCCAAATCTCAAAGGAGCCCTCCATGCGCGTCATTGTCATCGGCACCGAATACACCGGCAAATCCACCCTCGTCCAGGCCATCCAGAACTGGGCCTCCGAACGCGGTATCCACCACCACATGGATGACCATTTCACCGTTCCCGATCAACAAACCCTCAAAGACCGCTCGGATCAGGAAGCCATGGTCAATGTCCCATCCCCCATCAAAGAACGCTTCCAGCGCTTCCAGATTGCCTACCATGTGCGGCTGGTGAAAAACTACCAGCACGTCTTGCTCACCGGCTTCCACATCGAAGAAGCCGTCTACGGTCAGCGCTATTACTACCCCGACCTCGCCCGCGCCGTCGAAAACCCTCAGGCCTGGGAAAAAGACATGCCCACCGATATCATCCTGGTCCTGCTTACTGCCAGTGCCGATGCCATCAAACAGCGGATGAAAGACGACCCCCACGATTTCCCCGTTGTGCCCGAAGAGGACATCGAAGAGGTTCAGGACGCCTTCCGGGAAGAGTTCCGCAAATCGTTCTTCAAACAAAGATTTCAGATCGACACCACCGACATGACCGCCGACGATTTGCTCCAGGCCTTCCTCGACGGGTCATTTCCTCACCTCAGTGCAGCCGACCACGCCATTCGTCAGGCCAAACCATAATTTCGAGTTTCGGATTCCGAGTGGACATCCTCTTGCTCGGAACCCGAAGCCTTTCATTCAAGGAGTTCCGATGCCATCTTTTGGACTCATCCACTACAACCAGCCCGACCTCCAAACCCTGGATGCTTTTCTGGAATTTGCCGCAACCACCGGCTTCGACGCCGTCGAACTCTTCCTGACCGATTACTGGCCCAAAGACGACGACCAGCCCGAAACCCACGCCGAAGACGTCCGGAAAAAAGTAGAAGCCGCCGGACTCAACATCTGTGCCCTGACTGCCGCCAACGACTTCGTCCAGCTTGACGAAACCGAAATCGAACGCGAAGTCCGCCGCATGGAACGCGTTTGCGCCCTGGCGAAAATCCTCGGAACCAACGTGCTGCGCACCGAAGGCGGCCGTCCCAAAGACAGCGTGCCCGAAGACCGCCACGTCGAGGCCATGGCCGGTTGCCTCAAACGCTGTTTGCCCTTCATCGAACGCGACGAAATCTACCTGGCCGTCGACAACCACGGCCTGGTCACCAACGACGCCGACCTCCAGGTCCGCCTTTTTCAGGCCGTCGACTCGCCCTTTGTCTGCGCAACCATGGACTCCATGAACTATCGCTGGGCCGGTCACGATCTGGATACCGTGGGCCGCTTTTACGAAACCATTGCGCCCTACGTCCGCCACGTCCACCTTAAAGACGGCACCGGCACCCGGGGCACCTATCAGGGCACCGTGATTGGCGACGGAGAAATCGACATTCCCCGTGCCATCCAGGCACTCAAAAACGCCGGATACGGTGGTATCTGGTGCATCGAATATGAAGGCAAAGAAGGATCGACAGGGTATGCCAAATGTCTCGACCGGTTAAAAGCACAAATCTAATTCACTGGAAAACCGGCTTTTACCTGCTCCTGCTCCTCCAGGGACTTGCGATCCTTTCAACCTTCACGGCCTACGGCATCACCAACGACGAGCCGATCCAGGCCCTGTACGGCACCTATCTGGTAAGGTGGTATACGAGTTTTTTCCAAGACAGGATCCTCTTTGAGCTTAAAGACCTCTATCTCTACGGCGGCCTCTTTGAAACCCTCGCTCACCTCGTCGTTCGCCTGTCACCCCTCGACCCCTACGAAACCCGCCACCTTTGCAACAGCCTGGTCGGACTCTTAGGGGTCGGCGCTGCCTACCGCCTCGGATCTGCACTCGGAACCCCTGCGACCGGCTTTTTGGCAGCCCTCTGTCTCGTTTTAACCCCCAGATATTACGGTCACAGCTTCAACAACCCCAAAGACATCCCCTTTGCCGTTGGATATCTCTGGACCCTCCATTATATGGTCCAGGGCCTGTCCACGCTGCCGCATTTGCCCTCCAGCCAGATCTGGAGAACGGGTCTGGCAATGGGTCTCACATTAAGCATCCGCATCGGCGGCCTGGTCCTGGCACCCTACTGGGTCCTGTTTTACGGATTCCGATATCTGCAGTTGATGGGTCTAAAGCCAAATCTTCAGCTTGCGCGTCGCTTCCTCCGACAGAGCCTGGCGGTCTTTGCCATCGCCTATGGCACCATGTTTTTATTTTGGCCCCTTGCTCAGGTCGACCCCATCCACGGTCCCCTCCAGGCCCTGAACACCTTTTCCCAATTTCCGGAAACCCACTACAGTTTTTTTCAAGGTGATTATATCCTATCCGACACTATCCCCTGGTACTATGCCCCTTTGTGGCTCCTGCTTACCCTGCCGGAAATTGCCTTCTGGGGACTGGCCGCCGGAGCCCTGCTCCGGTTCAAAACCTGGGGGCTCAACCATGCCCTGGTCGCCTTTGGTGCCGGATTTCCGATCGGGTATGTGATTTTTTCTCATAGCCCTCTCTATGACGGCATCCGACACCTGCTTTTTGTGATCCCCCCGCTGATGGTACTCACTGCTGTGGGCATCACAAAACGGACCGAACAAATTCAAAACACCTGGATTTGCCGAACCTTCATGTTCATCACGGGCCTGCTCCTGGTACTCACCCTGCAAGACTATGGTGCAACTCCATCCCAACCAGTATGTTTATTTCAACCGTCTCATTGCCGGCGGCATCGGTCAAGCCTCCAAAAAGTATGAAACCGACTACTGGCACCACAGCTACAAACAGGGCATCCGCTGGATCGAAACCACAATCGCCAAGCCCACCGACCGCAAGTTGCGCCTCTCCAGTCTGCACCCCAATCTGAAACGACAACTCGATCCAGACCAATTTGAGTTCGTCGACCCTCCCGAACGGGCCGACCTTTATCTTGGCACCACCCGATTCGACGAGCACCGGCTTATTCCTGGCGAAATCGTGCACACCGTTCGCGCCAACAACGTGCCCCTTCTCTATATTATTCGACCCGACTCCAGCTACGCCAACGACCCCTTCTTTTCCGACTCCCCATTTCGCAACATCTACCTCGATTATCTAAATCGGACCCGAAAAGATGAGCCATCCGCAAAAAACCGTCCCTGAAAAGCCGGGTTGGCCCGTAAAGATGTGGGATATGTTCTCCTCTTGCTATGGTCTTTTGGGTGCGGTTCTCATTCTGGCGGCCTGCCTTCGCTTTTTCGGTCTGGATTGGGGAATCGC
>JAPUJS010000212.1 GCA_027296045.1 bacterium
GGCTGATTGCCGGCGTGGTTTTTTTTAGCGTACGATTGTGCGGGATGGGTCCAAAGACCACCGGACTTGTCACGATTGGTGCCCTGTGGTTATATGCTCTGGTGACAAATCTTCCGCCTTCTGTGATTCGAGCAGCGACGATGGGAAGTCTGATCTTGATGGGAAAGATGGGAGAGCGGGAAGGCGATGCTTTTAATTCGCTTGGGGTTGCCGGATGGGTGATGCTCATTTTTCGTCCCCGAGACCTGTTTGATCCGGGATTTCAACTTTCGTTTGTAGCCACCGCCGGGATTCTGGGTTTTTATCCGCCCATCCGAAACTGGTTCCCCGATCGAGGACAGGTTTGGGAAAAATGGGTTTTCGCCCCACTGGCTGTTTCGTTGGCTGCCCAGGTGACAACCACGCCCCTGGTGGTTGTTTATTTCGGCCAGATTTCTCTGGTTGGTCTGGCGGCCAATCTGGTTGTGGTACCCCTGATGGGGGTGGCGATAGGTCTGGGCTTGCTGACAGTGGTGGCGTTTGTTGTTTTTGAGCCGATCGCAACCGTGTTCAATGGAACGAATTGGGCGGTGTTGAACCTGGGCATCTGGGTCGCTGAGTGTATGGCACGGCCTGGATGGGCAGCGGTTTGGGTGGCGCGGCCTCCGTGGACAGCCTGGGGGATATATGGCTGTGTCTTGCTTCTGATCCTGCCCCATGTGTGGGCTTCTCGACTTGGCAATCGTTTGGTTCTGTTCATTTTTGTGTTGGCCAACATGTGGGTCTGGGGCGGGATTGTGAATCGGAAGCCCCTGCTCGAGATTTATGTTCTGGATGTGGGGCAGGGGGATGCCATTTTTATCCGTTTTCCCAACGATCGGACCATGCTGGTTGATGGGGGCCTTCGGGCAAAGGGATTGGACATGGGGGCGCGGGTTTTGGTGCCGTTTCTGAGGTCCCAGGGGATTCGAAAGGTAGATGTGGTCGTCGCTTCCCATCCCCATGCCGATCATATTGGCGGGTTGGTGACCGTTCTGGAGGCGTTTAACGTGGGGTGGTATCTGGATTCAGGACAGCCGTATGGGTCCTGGACTTCCCGTCGAATACAAGCACTGGTTTCGTCTGGTAGCGTCCAGGCCTATGCTGTTTCGGCAGGTGATAGCCTGGTTGGATTGGGAGGGGTGGGGGCTCTGGTTTTACATCCAACATCCGAGTATGTTTCCAAAGAGGAAGAAGCCCCGCATGGGTTGAACAACGGTTCCGTCGTCCTTCGATTGACCTATCAGGGGTTTGCAATCTTGCTTACAGGAGATATTGAGCACGAAACCGATGGCTCCCTGATCGCGTGGGGAGACCGGTTGAAGGCCGATGTGCTGAAGGCCGCACACCATGGGTCTCGCACTTCCTCCACGGCCCCATTCATGGCGGCTGTAGACCCCAAAGTGGTTGTTATTTCGTGTGGGGTTAGGAATAAATTTGGTCATCCATCTCCGGAAGTGTTGCATCGATACACGGAAACCGGGCTGGCCATTTTCAGGACCGATCAAATGGGCGCAATTCGTCTTGTGATTGACCGGAGGGCGTTGCAGGTGACGTCCTGGTTGGGGAGGGCCAATTTTGTCTTGCCCTAATGCTTAGGTTTAGGTGATTACAGACGTTTAACACCCACTTGGGGGATTGTGTGCTGTGATGCCCAAGCCGCTCCGGTTGGTCGAGTTAAAAGAAAGGGTCGAACAGGTTCTGGGAACGCTTGATTGACGCCGATAGGGCTTCGAAAAAAAGAAAAACGCGACCTGAAAAATAAGGTCGCGTTTTTCTTTTGAGAGGGTGGACAGAGACGCTGTAGACCGTCTGTTCAGTCAGACTGGGATGCATCGAAAAAGAATGTACATTTCCTGATGTGTGGTCAGTTCCACAGCATTATCTCCCCCGGTAATGCTGCGGTTTAACCTTCAGGGAACCATACTCTTCCTCCCGGACCAGACTGTTGAATGAGGTCAGGCGGCCTCTATCCACCCAAAATTTGGGTATGGCAGAGAGAAGAGGCCGGACATAGATCGAAAGAGATCTATACGTACTCAGGCGATCCACTCAAGAGCCTATTTTGATGAGCGTCGCCTTCTATAAGAACAGATATTGAAAGGGAGTTACACTGCCGGAGAGACAATTCAGACCCCAGGGTAGAAGGACAGAAGCGGGGTCCGCTGGAGGTTGAAAAAAAGAAATTTGGGAGCATCTTCGACTGCCTTTCCATTCCCTCCCCCCTGGGCACCTGTGGTGCCCAGCAAAGAAAGGCGGAGCCTTCCCAAAATAAAAAACCCCCGTTAGAACAACGAGAACAAAGCACCTCAAAGTGCACGAAGCACACGTAGAATATATACGGCGGTAATGGGGGAGTCAAGGGTTTATTTTGGGAAAAAGGTTAGTAAAAACGCGGGGTTTGAACTAAAGTCTTGAAACTAAAGCGCATCGCTTTTAAAAAAAAAATTCGGGGGCAATCCGGCACCCGAGTTTACATTTTGGCCATGAAAATTGTTGGAAATTTTGTGCACACAAAATACATCAATGTGAGACAACAGGTTAGTGAGGAAATTGATCTCCGAGAGCATGCTGGAGCATCGAGATGCTCGAAACAGTGGTCTGTTTTTTGCAGAAGGTCTGTCGGCTCAATCTTCCCAGACTCCCATTTGGCAGAATTTTTCAACGCGCTGATGGATCAACTCATCCGTTGATAGGGCCGTCAACTCCTGGAGGGCATCCTGGATGGCCTCCTTGAGGTTCCTGGCGGACTCCTCAAAATTTCGGTGGGCCCCCCCAAAGGGTTCGGGCACGATACGATCGATGATACCCAGTTCCAGAAGGTCGTCGGCTGTGATCTTCATCGCCCGGGCGGCTTCTTCTTTTTTGTCGCGGCTGCGCCATAAGATCAGCGAGCACCCTTCGGGGTTGATGACAGAATACCAGGCGTTTTCGAGCATGAGAATGCGATCTCCCACACCAATGCCCAGGGCACCTCCACTGGCCCCTTCGCCGATGATGGCGACGATGATGGGGGTTGGAAGTCTGGACATTTCCATGAGGTTTCTGGCAATGGCTTCCGACACACTTCTCTCTTCCGATCCCAACCCAGGGAATGCCCCCGGGGTGTCGATCAAGCAGAGCACCGGACGCTTGAACTTGGCTGCTAATTTCATCAATCGCAACGCCTTTCGATAGCCTTCGGGGTGGGCAAGGCCAAAGTTTCGGTGCAAGTTTTCTTTGGTGTTGCGGCCCTTTTGAAGCCCGATGACCATCATGCCCGTATTGTTAAACCCACCGAGGCCGCCGACCATGGCCGGGTCGTCTCTGAAATACCGGTCTCCGTGAAGCTCGGTGAAATCGGACAGCATTAGATGGATATAGTCGAGTGTGTAGGGACGCTGAGGGTGTCGGGCAAGCTGGTATTTTTGCCAGCTGGTCAGGTTCGCATAGGTCTGTTGTTCCAGGGTCCGTTTTTTTTCGTTTAATGTGTTCAAGGCCTCGGTCATGTCCTGGTTTTCGGCCTCGGCCTGGGTCTTCATTTCTTCGATCTTGGCTTCCAGATCGGCAATCGGTTGTTCAAAGTCCAGATAGATTCGTTTGCTCATAAGTTGGGTCGGCCTTCGTAAAGGGGAGAGAGGGCTTGCTCGATTTGGTCGAGGGCTTGTTGAATCTGATCGATCCTGGCTGCATAAGAAAAACGGATGTAATTGGGGGCACCAAAGCCGCTGCCAGGTACACCGGCAACCCGGGCCTTGTCGAGCAGGAAGTCGTTCAGGTCCAGATCGTTAGAAATCTGTCGGTCCCCGGAGGATTTTCCGAAATAGGCGGAGATGTCCGGGAAGACGTAAAAGGCGCCAGCGGGTTTGGAGCAGGTGATTCCCGGAATGGCCTGGAGGCGTTCGACCATCAGGTCCCTGCGTTTGCAAAAGGTCTGACGCATGTGTTCGACACTTTCTTGGGGGCCTGTTAAGGCTTCGAGGGCGGCATACTGGGAGATGGAGCAGGTATTGGTGGTTTCCTGGCTCTGGATTTTGGCCATCAAGCGAATGAGGTCGGGCGGACCGGCCCCATAACCAACTCGCCAGCCGGTCATTGCATAGGCTTTGGAGAGACCATTCACGACCAGGGTCCGTTCCTGGAGGCCAGGGTAGCTGGCAATCGAGATGTGAATCTCATCATCATAGATTAGCTTTTCGTAAATCTCGTCGGAAATGACGTAGATGCCTGCATCGGCTATGACTCTGGCCAGATCCTGGAGTTCGGATTCGGAATAGACGGCCCCGGTCGGATTGCAGGGGCTGTTGAAGAGGACCAATTTGGTTTTTGGGGTCAGGGCTTTTTGTAGTTGCTCTGCAGTCATTCGAAAGCCCGAAGCAGCATCGGTTTCGACAATGACTGGATGGCCATCCATCAGGCGGACCTGGTCGGTGTAGCTGACCCAGTAGGGGGCAGGGATGATGGCTTCGTCGCCCGGATTGATGAGGACCACGATGGCGTCAAAGATAGTTTGTTTGGCCCCACAGGTGACAATGATCTGGTCGGTATTGTACGACAGTCCGTTGTCGCGGTGAAACTTATTACAAATGGCCTCTTTGAGTTCGGGAATTCCGGAAGCCGGCATGGTGTATTTGGTTTTGCCCGATGCAATGGCCTGGATGGCGGCGTCTTTGATGTTCTGGGGGGTGTCGAAGTCCGGTTCGCCAGCAACGAGCGAGATGAGGTCCACGCCCTGACGCTTGAGTTCACCTGCCCGGACAAAGGCGGTTCCGGTGGCCGATTCGTGGATGTTTAAGGCGCGGTTGGAGAAGGGTGTGGTAGACAAGGGCTCTGTATCCGTGGGAGTGTCACGTGGTGTATTCCGCATTAATTTTGATATACTCGTATGTTAGATCACAGGTGTAAAGGGTTGCAGATGCAGTACCCATGCCCAGGTCAATGTGGATGTCTATATGGGAGGCACCCAGGGCTTCTACGGCGCTGTCATGGTCGAAGAGTTGCCCGCTGCCTGCTTTGTAAATGGGGAATCCGGCCATCGAAACCGAGGCTTTGTCGGGGTCGATGGGAACTCCTGCATAGCCCATCGCGCACAGGATGCGGCCCCAGTTTGGGTCGCGGCCAAACACGGCTGTTTTGACCAGGCTGGAATTGGCAACCGAAAGCCCGACGGTTCGCGCATCCTCTTCAGAAGATGCGCCGTCTACCTGAATGGTGATGAGTTTGGTGGCACCCTCGCCGTCTCTGGCAATCTGTTTGGCCAGGCTGGCGCAAAGTGCGTTGAGGGCTTTCTGAAAGCTTTCCAGGCTTTCTCCTTCCAGATGGGGGCCGTTTCCTGCCCCGTTGGCCAGTGCCAGAACGGTGTCATTGGTACTCATATCCCCGTCGACCGTGATGCAATTGAAGGACTTCTTGACCGCTTCTTGAAGGCTGGCCTGGAGCTGGTCCGGGGAAAGGGCAGCGTCGGTGGTGACAAAGCCCAGCATGGTGGCCATGTTGGGGGCAATCATGCCGGCCCCTTTGGCAATGCCCGCCAGGGTAATTTCAACGCCATCCAGATTCAGGCGGGCAGTGGCTTTTTTTGGAACCGTATCGGTTGTCAGGATGGCTTCGGCGGCATCGTCCCAACCTTCCGGGCTCAATGCAGGCACGATATTTTGAATGCCGGGTTCGAGGATGTCCATTGGCAGGGGGACGCCGATGACTCCTGTGGAATTGACCAGCACCTCTTCAGAGGCAAGCCCCAGCCCATCTGCAACCAGGCGAGCGGACTTTTTGGCATCTGCAAGGCCCTGTTCGCCGGTACAGGCATTGGCGTTTTTGCTGTTGACCAGTATGGCCCTTGCCTGGCCGTTTTGGAGGTGTTCCCGGTTGACACGGAGCGGGGCGGCCTGGACGCGGTTGGTGGTGAACATCCCGGCAGCCGAGGCAGGGCGGTCGGAGACAAGGAGGGCCAGGTCTTTTTCGCCGTCCGGTTTGAGCCCACAGGCCATTCCGGCTGCGCGAAATCCTTTTGGGGAGGCGAGTAGGTCTTCGATCAACTTCACGGGGTACTCCTTCATGAAAACAGGGATCGCTTGATGTTCCGCACGGCTTGCCGGATGCGGTGCTCGTTTTCGACCAGGGAGATCCGCACATAGCCTTCTCCCAAATCGCCAAAGCCGATACCGGGGGAAACGGCCACTTCGGATTCTTCCATGAGTTTGAGTGCAAATTTCATGGATCCGAGATGCCGGTGTTTTTCAGGGATCAGGGCCCATAAGAACATGGAGGCTTTGGGTTTGGTCACCGGCCACCCGATTCGGTTGAGGCCTTCGACCAGGGTATCGCGTCGGCTCTGGTAGTCGGCGGCTGCTTTTTTGACACACTCCTGGGGCCCGTCCAGGGCGGTGATGGCGGCTACCTGGATGGGCGTGAAGATGCCGTAATCGTAGTATTGTTTGATGACCAAGAGCGCTTTGATGACGTCGGGATTGCCCAAACAGAATCCCACCCGCCAGCCTGCCATGTTGTAGGACTTCGACATGGTGTAGAATTCAACCCCGATTTCTTTGGCCCCCTTGACCTGTA
>JAPUJS010000213.1 GCA_027296045.1 bacterium
GATCCGATTCGGGGAATGTGACAATCACCCGGGTTTCATCAGGCACATTTCCGGGTATTTCTGACAATTCAACTTTACCATCTCGGTAGATGCCTTCAATTGTTTTGGACACAACCGTACTCCTTTCGACGAGATAGGTATGTGCACGGATCAATTTCTAAGTTAATACTACTGAATCGCACAAATTCTGTCAAGAACGGCTACGATGAATATACGCAATTGTAACGTGTTTGACGCCCTGTTTCAACCCGTGCCCACCGGCGACTGGACGCTGCTGGGGCATTTGTTTGCAGGAATCTGCCTGCTCGTCGGCCTGGCCGAGATCCTGCGTCTCTGGCTGAACGGACCCCGGGAGGTCACGCGGAAGATCGTGCATGTGTTGGTGGGCGTGATGGCCTCGGCCGGGACGGTGTGGCTGGAGACGGCGCTGCCCCTGGCACTTCTGGGTGCGGTTTTTACGGTTGTCAACACCGTGGCGCTCAGGCAGGGATGGTTCAAGAGCATGCACGGAGACGGGCGGAGTCTTGGGACGCCGCTTTATCCCCTGTCCTTTCTGGTGCTGGTGTTGTTTTGCTGGCCAGACCGGGGGGTGATTGTGGCGGCGATGCTGGTGTTGGCTTTTGGAGACGTGGGTGCGGCTGGTGTGGGCGGGGGGGTTGCTCGGCCGCACCGCTATGTGCTGATTGCCGATTCCAAGTCCTGGGAAGGGTCTGCGGCGATGTTCGTGATCAGCGGAGTGGTGCTTTTGCTGGTATTCCATCTGTTTCCGTTTGAGGTGCCGATTGAGGCACCGGTTTATCTGATGGTTCCGGTGACGGCGCTGGTGGCAACGGCGGCAGAGGCGTTGAGCAGACGGGGCAGTGACAATGTGTCGGTGCCCCTGGTGACGGCGTTCATGTTGTGGTATATGATGCACCATGCTCCCGATGCGAACCTTATGCTGGCGATGGGTACGGTTCTGGGTGGGTTGGTGGCAGTCCTGTCGTGGCGGGTGGGACTTCTGACGGGAAGTGGAGCGGTGGCTACTTTCTGGTTGGCCGTGCCGGTGTTCGGGTTCGGGGGGTGGATGTGGACGGCGCCGATGGTGACTTTTTTTGTGTTGTCGAGTCTGCTGTCGAAAGTGGGACGGAGGGTGAAGGCGCAATACGATCTGATGTTTGAAAAGGGCGATCGGCGGGACTGGGCACAGGTGATCGCGAACGGAGGGATTGCTGGTGGGCTGATGGTGTTGTTTGCGATTTCTGGAGATCCTGACCTGTATTTGTATTATTGCATCGCCCTGGCGGCTGCAACGGCAGATACCTGGGCGACGGAGTTGGGGACGTTGTCGAAGGGGCAGCCGCGGCTTGTGACGACTTTTAGGAAGGTGGCTGCTGGGACCTCAGGCGGGGTGACGGTGGTTGGGCTGTTGGGTGCATTTGCAGGGGCGCTTGTCATTGCGATGGTCGGCTGGCTGTGGGTTGGGGATGCTCAAATGATACTCTGGGTTATATTGAGCGGTGTGGCAGGAAGTTTGGTGGATAGTTTTTTGGGTGCAACCGTGCAGGGGCAATTTCGATGTTCGATGTGCGAACAGGTGACCGAAAAGCGGTTGCACTGTGAGGGGGCGCGTACGGATCTCCTTTCGGGAGTTTCGTGGATCCGTAACGATGTTGTGAATTTTTCAAGCGTTGTTGGTGCGGTGTTGTTCTGCTATCTGTTGCGGTGATGTATCTATTTGTAAATGAGGGGATATTTTTCAGGAGATCGGATGGAATCCAATTCCAGATCGACATCCAGATCCGGCCAGTGGAGATGGTTTGCATGAAGCAGTTCTACGTTCAAAATCGCGGATACGGTCGCTTCTTTGAACCAGGGAAAGTTTTCAAACGGAAGGAAATATTCCTGTGAGCTTATGAAAATCCAGAACCCATGCTTTGAAATATTCAGAATTTCAACCTGGAAAGTGCTTCTGCCAACTGTCTCGGATTTCATCTATTCTTTCCTCTACAATTTTTCGAATGGTGCGAAGCTCTTTCTGAGAAAATCCGTAATGATTTGCAAGCGCAACTTCTGGTTCAATCCAGAATTTTGCTTCTCCATTTCCCGAAAAGACGTGGACGTGTATTCTTGTTTCTTCGCGTGAAAAGAAAAAGAATCGATATCCTCGATGACGAAAAACGGTTGGACTCATGGACTCATCCGTTCTGCTATTCTTGGAAAATGTACAGTTTTTTTAGTTTTGAATCAAGCAACCTTTTCAATCCGGCCAGGTGAGCACAACTTTCCCTGTTTTTCCACCATCGAATATCTGATATGCTTTGGCCGTTTGTTCCAATGGAAAGGTGTGGGTGATCAAGTTTTTGAGTGGGATATTGCGGTTGGCCACAAATTGGGCGACTTCCCCCAGGCCGTGGGTGCTGAAGGTCCAGGAGCCGTAAATGGTGAGCTGGCGGTGGATGATTTGCTGGCTGATGTTGAAAGTGGTGGTGTTGCCTTCTCCCACGAAGCAGACTTTGCCCCAGAGACGGACGCTGTCGACGGCGTTGAGGCGAACTTCGGGGATGCCGGTGGCGTCCAGGGTGGCATCCGGGCCTTCGCCGCCGGTGAGGTCGCGGAGGGCTTCTACGGGATTGGTTTCGGAGGCGTTGATGAGGGCGTCTGCGCCGAGAGTTTTGGCAAGGTCCAGGCGTTCGGGCACGACGTCGACAGCGAGGACCCGGACGCCGAGGGCTGCGGCAAAGAGGGTAGCGGAGAGGCCGACGGGGCCCTGGCCGAATACGGCGAGGGTGTCGGTGGCGGTGAGAGAGAGGCGTTTGAAGGCGTGGAAGGCGGTTCCGGTCCCGCAGGCGCAGGCGGCGCCTTCTGCATAGGTGAGCGCATCGGGCAGGGGGATGCAGGTGGAGGCGGGGGCGAGGAGGTAGTCGGCGTGGCCGCCGTTTTCTGAAAAGCCGTAGGTTTTGTGAAACTGGTAGCACATCTGGGTGT